>CAXTTH010000173.1:0-5149 GCA_964247035.1 uncultured Acetobacteraceae bacterium | reverse complement strand
GTCACGTGCAGCACCGCCGAACCCTGCGCATCCAGCAGCACCGCCATCCTGGCGAGCAGCGGTCCCAGATCGGGGCGCGGCAGCTCCTCTAGGTTCAGGGCGAGGTCCATGCGGCGTTCCCTCAGCGTCCGATGAAGCCGGGATTGTTGGTGAAGGTCAGCGAGGCGGCAGTGGACAGCGGCAAAGCCTGGCGGATGTACTGGTCCACCCACACGTCCAGCGAGGCCACGTCCGACCGCGGCACGATCACCACGTCGAGCGGGCGGATGCGGACGTTCTGCGCCAGGTCCTGCCCGCTCATCGCCTTGGCGAGATCGACCGAGAAGATCTGCTGCCCGCCCGGCGCCTGCCGCAGGATGATGACCTCGTTGCGCCGCGCCGTGGGCAGGAAGCCGCCGCCGGACATGATGACCTGGAACACCCGGCGGTCGCCGCCGGTCAGCTCCAGGTAGCCGGGGCGCTGCACCTCGCCGCCCACGAACACCTGCAAGCTGCCGAACGCGCGCAGGTTAAGCGAGAAGAACGGCCGCGCGAGCGTGTCGTCCTGCTGGTACCCGCGGTTCAGCGCGTCCTGCAAGGCCACCACGCTTTGCCCGCGGGCGGCCACGGGATGCTTGATGCCGGGCACGTTGATGCTGCCGTCCGGCGCCACCAGCACCACGGCGCTGTAGTCCGGGTCCAGGATATGGTGGACCTCCAGTTGGTCGCCGGGCTGCAGCAAATAGGGGCCGGCATCCTGCGCCTGCTCGCCTTGCAGCACCGCGGCGAGCGGGGTGCCGTGGGTCAGGATCGGGCCGCACCCGGCGAGGCCGGCCAGCGACGCGCATAGGGCCAGCCTCAGCACGGTGCAGCGGCTCATGCCCGGTGGCGGGCCTGGCGCAGGCAGGCCGCGATCGCCGCAAAGGCAGGCTTCGGCTGGAACGCGTCGTCCAGCGGCAGCGGGCGCGCCGGCTGGCCATCGGCACGATGGTAGGCGGGCTTGGTCGCAGGCGTCAGCCAGGTGTAGCGGTCCGACAGCCCCCAGGTGACCAGGCTGGCCACCGCCGGCTGGTCCAGCGCCACCGTCAGCACGTCCCGGTAGCGGCCCGCCACGGCCGCGTCCCGCTGTGCGATGCCGCCGGGCGCGTCGATGTCGAACACGTCCATCTCGGTGATGAGGATGCGCAGGCCGCGCCCGGCGATGTCGGCCAGGAAGGCGCGGTAGGCCGCCGGGTCGAACGGCGTGCCGTCCAGGCGGAGGTGGGTTTGCAGCCCGACCGCCCCGATCGGCGCGCCCTCTCGGCCCAGCCGGTCCAGCAGGCGCAGCAGGGCGCTGCGCCGGGTGGCGTGCAGCGGGGTGGCCATCTCGAGCTGCGCGTCGTTGTAGGCCAGCAGGGCGGCTGGGTCGGCGGCGCGGGCGGCGTGGAAGGCCGCGGCGATGTAATCCGGGCCAAGCTTCTCCGACAGCGGCGAGCGGCGCATGCCGTCCGTGTCGCCCGCCTGCGTGTCGATCGCCTCGTTGACGACGTTCCAGCTCCAGGCCTGTCCGGCATAGCGCCCGGCCATTCGTTGGATATGCTCGTCCGCCATCGCCTGCGCCGGCGCTCCTGCGGCGGCGGCCAGGAAGGCGGGCGGCAACTGCTCGTGCCACAGCAGGTGGCCGCCGGTCAGCTTCACGCCGTGCTGCCGGGCGAAAGCGATGTTTGGATCTTCCCAGCCAGGCTCCACGGCCGATTCGGTGCGGCGCCAGCCGAAATTGGGCGCGAACAGGCTGCATTGCGCAGCCATCGCGGCGGCGTAAGCGGCCGGAGCCGTGGCGATGGCGGCGTCGCTGCTGCTGCCGAAGTGCAGCCCGGCGGTAGCGGCAAGCCGCGCCAGGCTCGGCGCCGGAGCTGCCAGAGCCGCTGCGCCGCCGAGTGCCAGCATCCCTCGCCGGGTTAGGAGCAGACTCAGAACGCGTTCTGCCGGTCAAACAGGAGCTTGTAAGGCGTTATAAGGAGAATCCTCAGGTCGAGCAGCAGGGACCAGTTCTCGATGTAGTAGAGGTCATGGACGATTCGTCGATGAACCTGCTCCGCCGTATCCGTCGCCCCACGATGGCCGTTGACCTGCGCCCAGCCGGTGATGCCGGGCTTCACCCGCTGCCGGTGCAGGTACTCCGCCACGATCTCCTCGCCCAGCTTCTGCTCCGTGCGCATGCCGACGGGGTGCGGGCGCGGCCCTACCAGGGACATCGTGCCGTTCAGCACGTTCAGCAGTTGCGGCAACTCGTCCAGGCTGGCCCGGCGCAGGAAGCCGCCGATCCGGGTCACTCGGCGGTCGCGCCGGGCCGTCTGCCCTGCTGCCCGCGGCGAGCTTTCCCAGTGCATGGTGCGAAACTTCCAGATGTCGAACTCCTGCCCGTTGCAGCCGTGACGGCGCTGCCGGAAGAACACCGGGCCCTGGCTGTCCAGCCGGATGGCCGCCGCGATGGCCAGCAGGAGCGGCGATAGCAGCAGCAGCCCAGCCATGGCGGCTAACCAGTCCCCTGCCGCCTTCGCGACCAAGCCCCAATGGTCGATCGGCCGGCTGGCCAGCACCATCGCGGGTGCGCCGCCCACGTTGCCAAGCCGGGCCGCAGCGCCAGCCAGGCCCAGCATCGCCGGGCAGTGGGCCACCTCCACGTCGAGCGCCTTGAGCTGAAGCAGCAGGTTGAGCAGCCTCGCCTCGTCCAGGCCCGGCATCGTCAGCACCACCCGGTCTACCTGGCCCTGGCGCCCCATATCGAGCAAATCCGTCAGCGGACGGCCGCCGCACCCGGCCACGTCGCCGAACACGCCCACCACGTGCACGCCGCAGCCGGAGGGCTGGCGCAGATGGCGCAATAGCTGGTCCGTCCCAGGACCTGTGCCGATGATGGCAATGCGCTCCGCCAACAGGCCGCGTTCGATCATGAGCCGGAACAGGCGCGCCAGCAGCAACCGCGCGCCGACTTCAGCGGTGAAAGCCACAATCAGCCACATTGCCACCCAGCCCCGCGGTATGGCGCCCGATTCGCGAGTGAGAAAGCCTGCGGCCAGAAGCAGGCAGGCCAGGACCGCCATGCGGCGCGGTGCGCGCCAGCACGTCCGCTGTGGCGGCAAAGCGGACGTCCAGGCGCACGGTCCGCTCCCGCATGACGAGCGGGGCGGCAAGACCGGCCAGCAGGGAAACAGGTTCGGCAATTCCCAGGAAGGTGGGGGACAGGGCGGACGGATGGATCGTTCCGTCATACAACACGGCGCAGCCTATTCCGCTGGCGGCGACGGCGAAGGCGTCCCAGGCGGCCAGAAGGTCACGGGCCACGACCAGCAAGTTCGGTCGGAGCGCGCGGCGCTGGCTGGAAAGCCCATCGACGCCAAGGGCGGTGGCGCTCACGCCGTCTCGCGCTGCAATCCGGGCCGACGCCGCCTCGCGCTCCGTGCCATCATAGGCCTCGTTTGGTTGACGCTGCCCGGTTGAATACAATCGTGTGCGCGGCTGGTCAAGAAGTATTGATGGACAGCCTATTCAGTCCGTGAGAAAGCAATTCGCAGCGTCACTGGAAAATCAAACGCCTGTTAAAGCATAGTTGCTCAGTCTTCGTTCGTCCTGCGAACAAGCACCTCGCGCTTGCCGACGTGGTTGGCAGCACTGATAATGCCTTCCCGCTCCATCTGCTCGATCAGCTTGGCGGCCCGGTTGTAGCCGATCTGCAGGTGGCGCTGGATGAAGGAGGTGCTGGCCTTGCCTTCGCGCGAAACGACGTCGACTGCCTGGTCAAACAGGTTCTTCTCGCCATCGCCCGCGCCCGCGATCCCCGTCATTGCCGGGGCGCTGTCCTCGTCCACTCCCTCCGTGACCTCGTCCAGGTAAGCGGGTTCGCCCTGCGCGCGCAGGAACGCCACCACGTCCTCCACTTCCTTGTCCGTCACGAACGGGCCGTGCACGCGGCCGATGCGCCCGCCGCCCTGCATGTAGAGCATGTCGCCCTGGCCCAGCAGCTGCTCCGCCCCTTGCTCGCCGAGGATGGTGCGGCTGTCGAACTTGCTGATGACGGTGAAGGAGATGCGGGTCGGGAAGTTGGCCTTGATGGTGCCGGTGATCACGTCCACCGACGGGCGCTGCGTCGCCATCACCACGTGGATGCCGGCGGCGCGGGCCATCTGCGCCAGGCGCTGCACCGCGGCCTCGATCTCCTTGCCGGCGACCATCATCAGGTCGGCCATCTCGTCGATCACCACCACCAGGAAGGGCAGCTTCTCCAACGCCAGCGGGTGCTCCTCGAACACCGGCTTGCCGGTCTCGGCGTCGAACCCGGTCTGCACCCGGCGCGTCACCACCTCGCCGCGGGCCTGCGCCTCCTCCACCCGCTCGTTGTAGCCGCCGACGTTGCGCACCCCGAGCTGGCTCATGTTGCGGTAGCGCCGCTCCATTTCCCGCACCGTCCATTTCAGCGCGGTGACGGCTTTGGCCGGCTCCGTCACCACGGGCGCCATCAGGTGCGGGATGCCGTCATACACCGAAAGCTCGAGCATCTTGGGGTCGATCAGGATCAAGCGGCACTGGTCCGGGCTGAGCCGGTACAGCAAGCTCAGGATCATCGCGTTGATGCCGACCGACTTGCCGGACCCGGTGGTGCCCGCCACCAGCAAATGCGGCATCCGCGCCAGGTCGGCCAGGATCGGCTCGCCGCTGATGTCCTTGCCCAGGGCAAGCGCCAGCCGCGCCGGGTGGTTGTCCCATGCCTCCGTGCCAACCAGCTCGGAGAGGTAAACCGTCTCGCGCTTGGAGTTGGGCACCTCGATGCCGATGACGTTGCGGCCCGGCACGGTGGCGATGCGCACGGCGGTGACGGAGAGCGAGCGCGCCACGTCGTCCGCCAGGCCGATCACCCGGGCGGAGCGGATGCCGGGCGCCGGCTCCAGCTCATACAAGGTGACGACGGGGCCGGGCCGGATGTCCCGGATGATGCCTTGCACGCCGTACTCGTCCAGCACGGATTCCAGCAGCCTGGCGTTGGCTTGCAGCGAGTCCTCGCTCGGCCCCGTCCCGGCCCGGACCGGGGCTGGCTTGAGCAGGTCGAGCGGCGGCATGCGCCAGCCGCCAGGGGCCGCATCGGCCAGCGGCAAGGCGGCGGACCGGTTCGGCACCCGCACGGTGTTCCGCGCCG
>CAXTTH010000172.1:0-5188 GCA_964247035.1 uncultured Acetobacteraceae bacterium | reverse complement strand
GCGGCCTGCCCCACGCGGTGCGCGTCGTGCTGGAGGCGCTGCCCGCCGCCACCCACCCGATGGACGTGATGCGCACCGGCGTCTCGGCGCTGGGCTGCGCCCTGCCAGAGCGCGACGACCACAGCCCGGCCGGCGCGCGCGACATCGCCGACCGGCTGCTGGCCTGCTCCGGCTCCATGCTGCTGTACTGGTTCCACTCGTCCAACAACGGCAAGCGCATCAAGATCGAGACCGACGACGACAGCATCGGCGGCCATTTCCTGCATCTGCTGCACGGCGCGCCGCCCCAGGCCAGTTGGGTGCGCGCCATGCACACCTCGCTGAACCTGTACGCCGAGCACGAGTACAACGCCTCCACCTTCGCCGCCCGCGTGGTGGCCGGCACCGGCTCTGACCTGTATTCGGCCATCACCGCCGGCATCGGCGCGCTGCGCGGCCCCAAGCACGGCGGCGCCAACGAAGTGGCGCTCGACATCCAGCAGCGCTACGCCGACCCGGCGGAGGCGGAGGCGGACATGCGCCGACGGGTCGCGGCCAAGGAGGTGGTGATCGGCTTCGGCCACCCGGTCTACACCGTGGCGGACCCGCGCAACGTCGTCATCAAGGACGTGGCCCGGCGTCTCTGCGAGGAGGCAGGCGACCGCGGCGGCTACGACATCGCCGAGCGGATCGAGTCGGTGATGATGGACACCAAGCGGATGTTCGCCAACCTCGACTGGTTCAGCGCCGTGTCCTACCGCGCCATGCAGGTGCCGACGGCGATGTTCACCCCGCTGTTCGTCATCGCCCGCACCTCCGGCTGGGCGGCCCACGTCATGGAGCAGCGGGTGGACAACAAGATCATCCGCCCGGCCGCCAACTACGTGGGGCCGGAGAACCGGCCGTTCGTGCCGCTGGCGGAGCGGACGGCGTAGCGCGGCCTTTACTGACCTGGCGAAGTAACGGGCGCGTTTTTATTTGACAGGCTGGCAGCGGGCGCGGGATAGCGGTTCAGTGGCTGCTGCCGGCGATTCGTAGAAGCGGAGCGGCAAGGCTCGCGGCGGGGGTGTCGGTCGTCCCCCTTGTTCTGTCCCCACGGCCTCGAAGGACTCGCGCACATGAGCATAGACGATCCCCTGACCCGCACCGCATCCCGCCCTGGGGCCCGCTCCATGGCGATGGCTGTGCGCGCGCCCGCCAAGAAGGCGCCGGCGAAGGCAGCGCCCAAGCCGGCTGCCAAGGCCGCCCCCGCCAAGGCCGCGGCCAAGAAGGCTGCGCCTGCGAAGGCGCCCAAGGCCGCCAAGCCGGCCGCGACCAAGACCGAGGCCGCCAAGACCATGCGCACCGCCAAGTCCCCGGCCGTGCGCTCGGCCGCCGCCAAGGAGCTGAGCGGCGTCAAGCCGGCTGCCAAGAAGGCCGCCCCCGCCAAGGTGCCCAAGGCCGCCAAGACTCCGGCAGCCAAGACTCCGGCCGCCAAGGCTCCGGCCGCCAAGACTTCGACAGTCAAGACCCCGGCCGCCAAGGCCGCTCCCGCCAAGGCCGGCAAGACGGAAGCATCCAAGACGATGCGCACCGCCAAGTCTCCCGCCGCCCGCTCCGCCGCCGCGAAGGAGCTTAGCTCCACCAAGGGCAAGGGCCGCAAGAAGGCGCCGCAGCCCACTACGGCCAACACCAGCGACTCGATCAACTGACCTTGCGGAGGGTGGCGCAGGCCCCGCCACCCTCCGCCGGGGCGATGCCCGCGCCTTCGGATGCCTGTTCCCCCTGGCGCACGCCGCCCGGCTGCTACAGTGTCCCGCCGCCAGCCCTGGGACACGACAAACGATGAACTCTCGCCGCGCCACCCTCCGCCTGCTCGCCAGTGCCGCCTTGCTCCCAGCCCTGCGCAGGCCTGCCCGGGCCGCAGGTCAATCCGCGGAGAAGACCCTGCGCATCGGCATCAACCTTTCCCTCACCGGCGGCGACGCGGAAAGCGGCGCGCGCATTCGTGACGGCGCGCTGATGGCCATCGACGACGCCAACGCCAGCAACGCCGTCCCCGGCTACCGGCTCGAAGCCGTCGTGCTGGACGACGCCACCGCCACCGCCGGCCAGTACGACCCGGCGCAGGCCGCCACCAACGCCCGCCGGCTCGTCTCCGACCGCTCCGTCATGGGCGCGGTCGGCCCGCAGATGAGCGGCGCGGGCAAGGCCATGGCGCCCATCCTGAGCCGCGGCGGCCTGGCCATCATCACGCCCTCCTCCACCAGCCCCGACCTCACCGACCCCCGCTACGCCGCGCAGTACCGGCCCGGCGGCAAGCCGGTGTACTTCCGCACCGTCACCACCGACGCCTACCAGGGCCCGCAGATGGCCGACTTCTTCGCCGAGACGCTCGCCGCCAAGGCGATCTACGTGCTGGACGACCAGGGCGCCTACGGCATCGGCATGGCCGACGCGTTCCAGGCGCGCGCCGCGGCCAAGGGCGTCGCCGTGCTCGGCCGCGACCAGTTGGACCCCAGGGTCGCCGACTATTCCGCCACCCTGACCAAGATCAAGGCAGCCGGCGCCGACAGCCTGTACTACGGCGGCGTCGGCACGGCGGGCGTCAAGCTGATGAAGCAGAGCTATGAGATCCTGCCCAGCCTGCGCAAGGGCGGCGGCGACGGCATGCTGGGGGCGGACTTGCTGACCGGCGCCGGCTTCCCGGCCTGCCAGGGCTGGTACGCCACCGTCGCCTCGCCGCACATGATGGATGATCCTAAGATGGCCACCTGGATCGCCGCCTTCCGCAAGCGTTACGACGGGGCGCCGGAGGACTACTCCATCACCTCCTACGACGCCGCCAGCGTGGTGGTCCAGGCGATCGCCGCCGTGGCCGCCACCGGCGCCCCTGTCACGCGCGAGGCGGTGCGCGACGCGATCCAGGCCGGCCGCTTCCCCACGCTGCAGGGCGAGCTGTCCTACGACGCCAACGGCGACATCCTGAGCAAGGTGGTCAGCGTGTTCCAGGTGCAGCGGGACGACACCGCGCCGCTGGACGACGTGACCAAGCAATACAAGTTCATCGGCAACGCGCCGCAAAGCTGATGACATCCCTCGACCTGCTGGCGCAGCAGGCCATCAACGGCCTCAGCCTCGGCGCGATGTACGCGCTCATCGCCCTCGGCTTCACCCTGGTCTACGGCATCCTAGAGCTGATCAACTTCGCCCACTTCAACGTCTTCATGGTGGGCTCCTTCATCGCGCTCGCCGTGCTGCAAGCCTTCGGCCTGTCCGGCCAATCCGTGCTGCTCACCGGCTGGGCGCTGGCCGGCGTGCTGCTGCTGGCGCTGGGGGCGGCCATGGTCGGCTGCGGCCTGCTCGGCGTGCTGATCGAGCGGCTGTCGCTGCGGCCGTTGCGCAACGTCAAGGGCCCGTCCGCCATGATCACCACCATCGGCGTGTCCTACATCCTGTTCAACCTGGTGCTGCTCGGCCTCGGCGCCGGCACCCGCAACTACCCCAACCCGCTGCCGCCGATCACCTGGGCGCTCGGCGGCGCCGTGCTGCGGCTGCGCGAGGTGCTGATCTGGCTCGTCTCCTCAGTGCTGATGGCCGCCCTGTGGGCGTTCACCCGGCGCAGCCGCATGGGCCGCGCCATGCGCGCCACCGCGCAGGACCCGGAGGCCGCGCGCATGATGGGCGTCGACGTGGACCGCGTGGTGATGACGGCGTTCTTCATCGGCTCCGCGCTGGCCGGGGCAGGGGGGATGGCGTTCGGGCTGTACTACAACTTCACCAGCTTCGTGATCGGCAACAGCGCCGGGCTGCGCGCCTTCACCGCCGCCGTGCTGGGCGGCATCGGCAACGTGCCCGGCGCCATGCTCGGCGGCCTCATCATCGGCCTGGTCGAGACCATGAGCAGCCAGTTCATCGCCGCCCGCTGGACCGATGTGATCATCTTCTCGCTGCTGGTGCTGGTGCTGGTGTTCCGCCCCGCCGGCCTGCTCGGCCGCATGGCGCCCAACAGGTCATGACGCTCTCCCCCCGCCGCCGCGCCGCCCTCACCCCCATGCTCACCCTTGGCGTGGCGCTGGCCGCCCTCGCATTCCCCCTGCTCAGCGGCGACGACGCCAACATCGACTCCGCCGCCAACGCGCTGGCCTACGCCGCCCTCGCCCTCGGCCTCAACATCGTCGTCGGCATGTGCGGCCTGCTGGACCTCGGCTACGCCGCGTTCTTCGCCATCGGCGCGTACTGCTACGGCATCCTGTCCTCCTTCCAGCTGCAGCCCGACTGGTCCGCTGCCTGGGAGCCGCTCGCCTGGCTCGGCCTCGTCGCCCGCATCGTCGGGCCGAACGGCCACGACGTCGTGCACACCACGCTCTCCTTCTGGCTCGCCCTGCCGATCGCCGGCGCATTGGCCGCCGGCTGCGGCGTCGTGTTCGGCGCGCCCACCCTGCGCCTGCGCGGCGACTACCTCGCCATCGTGACGCTCGGCTTCGGCGAGATCGTGCCCATCGTCGCGCGCAACTGGACCGGGCTCACCAACGGCGCCGCCGGCCTCAACGGCGTCGCCCCGCCCACCCTGGGCCGCTTCGACTTCGGCGTGGACGCGGCCCCATACTACTACGTGGCCGTTGCTCTCGTGGCGGCCCTCATCTTCGTCAGCCTGCGCCTGCGCGACAGCCGGGTCGGCCGCGCCTGGATGGCCATCCGCGAGGACGAGGTCGCCGCCGGCGCGATGGGCGTGAACCTCGTGCGCGCCAAGCTGCTCGCCTTCGCCATAGGCGCGTCCTTCGCCGGCATGACCGGCGTGTTCTACGTGGCCAAGCTGCAAACCGCGACGCCCGAGATGTTCGGCTTCCCCGTCTCCGTCATGATCTTGGTCATGGTCGTGCTGGGCGGCATGGGCAGCGTCTGGGGCGTGGTGCTGGGCGCCATGATCCTGCAATTGCTGCAATCCTGGTTCCTGCCCGACCTCACGCAATGGCTGCACCAGTTGGGCGCGCTCGCCGGCAGCCCCGTCCTGCGCCGGGTGGACCTGTCGCAATCCACCGAGCTGATCTTCGGCGTCGTCCTGGTGCTGATGATGCTCTACCGCCGCAACGGCCTGATCCCCGCCCACCGCAAGCCCGCCGCCCTCACCTTCGCGCAGCAGCACGCCACCGTGCAGCGCACGGCCAGCATCACCGTGCAGCGCACGGCCAGCATCACCGTGCAGCGCACGGCCAGCATCACGCTGCCC
>CAXTTH010000171.1:0-5196 GCA_964247035.1 uncultured Acetobacteraceae bacterium | reverse complement strand
GGCGTGCTCTATCTCGCAGCCACCATGGATTGGCTCAAGCCCTAACAGAGCCTAGTCGCGGCTTTATTGTGATTGATGCCGAGCTAATGTCGAAGCCATAGAGGGCAGCAACGGGCGTGTGCATAGGCGGCAGCCTTGTCAAAAATTTTTACCAGTTTTGGTCATTAATGCATACAACGACTAGGTTTTAGACTGACACAACCTTTGGAGTGATAAAGCTGTATTTGCCTTTCTGGGCGAACTGGGGCTTGGTTATGTCAATCGCTTCCGCGGCAACGTTTGCGTGACCGACGTGGACGGCACATCCGGCAGCTACTTCCAGTCACCCCGACAACGCGCTTCAGCATCCGAGCTGACTTTCGCCTGACATCCCTGCACACCTCTGCCAACCCGCTCCACGACATTGCGTGCAATACGCTATCGTGCAGTTTTACGCGGATGGGCCTTCTGCCCCCAGTTGCGTGGCCAGATCGGACGGCAGCTCGTCACCAGCCTCGGGCGTCCGCCCGACGCCGGCACGGGCCAGGATTTCCTTTGCGCGCCTGAGGACAGCATGCGCCGTGCGGATCGCGAAATAGAGCTCAGCCTTGGACTGGACGCCGACGCGTGTTGCCACGATGGAGAGCAGATATTGGTTCATGCTGACACCGGCCCGCTCGGCCTGTGCTGCTGCGACGGTTTTGAGTCCCTTGGGCATCCGGAATGGGAAGGTACTCATAGCAGTCTCCTCAGCAGGTCGGCAGGTGTCTCGGCCACGATGCCGAACCGGACGGCCGGCTCCCGCAGGTCTTTCAGGTTGAAAGTCGCAATGACCGCAGCAAGGCCGTTCACGGCCGCGTCGATCATCAGGTCGTCGCCGCTGTCCGGCGACTGCAGCCGCCACGAGATGTCGATCGCCACAGGCCGCAGGACTGCGCACAAATCGTCAAGCAGATCGAGAACGTGACGGGCGGACAGGTTGGCTGCGGTCAGCGTCTCGGGACGCAGCAGGACATCCTCGTACTACAGCGTCAGCGCCGTCGAGGCGAGGGCATCGGCCTTCCCATCCAGAACCAGAGGCAGCAAGGCGCAAAAGTCCCGGTGGCACTGACCAGCGCAACCCGAAAGACAAAGGTGTCGAGGACCACCCGTAATGCCATGATGTCTTATGCGACATCACAGACCTGCAAGATACCATTTTGCCCAGTTGTTTGGTCCTGCAGCGTCGTGACGCTGCTTTGAGGCGAGAGGCGAGCAAGCGCTGTGGCAGGCAGTCTTCACGGTTCAGCCCGAACGACGCCGCGAGTTCGAGCCGAGCTCCACGCGTTGCAAGAAAGCACCGGCACCCTGGCCCAGCGCTTCGGCTTGAGCCGAACCACCGTCAACAAGTGGCGCAGCCGCACACCCCCCGCGGCCGCGGCCAGGGCCCCACCTGCCCCGGGCAGCACCGGGCGGACCCCGGCCGCGGCGGCCAGGGGCGTCGCGGGGCGGCGCCGCACCCTGCTGCCGCTCGACGACGTCCTTGGATGCCTGCGCGGCAGCATCCGCGCTCTTACCCGGTCCAGCTTGCACCGGTGCCTGACACGACACGGCATCTCCCGCTTGCCCCGAAAACCCAGACCAGGCGTCCAAGCGTGGCAAGTTCGCCGATACAGCAGTCGGCTTCGTTCCCATCGACATCAGCGCGTTGCGCCTCGCCGGGGGCAAGCTGAACATGGTCCTGGCCATCGACCGCGTGCCCAAGTTCACCTGCGTCGAGTTCCGAAACGACGCGGGAAAGATGAACGGAGCTGATTTGCTTCGCGGCGGCGTCAGCGCCTTTCCGCATGCCATTCACACGGTGCTGACCGACAATCGCCAAGCGATCCCCTGGAGGGATGTCAGAAGCTGGCCGGGGCATGGCCTTCGCCGACCTGCCAAAGAACCAAGGCCGTTACCCAGCCATGGAAGCCATGTTCGGCGGCCCTGTCTTCGACCGCGTCTGCAAGGAGCACGGCATCCAGCACAAGCTGGCCAAGCCATGTCATCTGTGGACCAACAGTCAGGCCGAACGCATGAACCGCACCGTCAAAGATGCGACAATCAAGGCCTTCCACTATCCAGACCTGGAAAGCCTCAAGGCTCACGTCCTTGCTTTCGTGTCAGCCTGCAACTTCGCCAAGCACCTCAAAGCCTCCCGGTGAAAGACACCGTTCAAAGCCGTCTGCCATGCCCGGACGGCAAAACCAGAGACCTTCAAACTCCATCCCCATCACCTCATCCCAGGACCAACAACCAAGGAACGCGCCACAGTCCGTGCGGACAGGATTTGCCCAGGGTAGTTGCTACGCCCCTCCCACAGCCACTTCAACACCGCAGGTCAACAACATCCTCTAAAGCGACAAAGCCGTGCGAGCGACGCCACATGTCGCAGCTTCTGGATTGACGCCCTGAACAGCGGCCACTCGAAAGCGCGAGTCCCGCTCGGTTTTGCCGTTTCGCCGGAGGACCGTATCGCGACCGCTTCAACCATGCATAACGGCTGAGTTTTGGTCCCAGACCGCTGAAATCGGTCGCCAGCATTTGACAGCGGCGCTGCGCCGGGCAGTTTGCGGCCATGTCTAACCTTTGCACTCGCAATTCGGGCATCGACCCGCCGTGAGGGTCGTCTTCATCGGCCTGTCCATCACGTCCTCCTGGGGCAACGGCCATGCAACGACCTACCGATCGCTGATCTCCGGCCTTGCTCAGGCTGGCCATGAAGTGCAGTTCCTGGAGCAGGATCAGCCTTGGTACCGCGATCATCGCGATCTGCCCCATCCACCCTATTGCCACGTGGCGTTGTATGCTGACGCGACCGAGCTGGCATCCCGCTACGCCGAACTGATCGCCGGGGCGGATTTGGTGGTGGTTGGCTCCTACGTCGCGGACGGCCAGGCCGTCTGCCGCCTGGTGCAGCAGGCCGCGCGCGGGGTGGCGGCGTTCTATGACATCGACACCCCCGTCACCCTCGCGGCCCTCGCAGAAAGCCGCTGCAATTACATCACGCCGGAGCTGGTGCGCGGCTTTCCGCTCTATCTGTCCTTCACCGGCGGCCCGACCCTCCGCTTCATCGAGCGGGAATACGGCTCACCCGCCGCTCGCGCGCTATACTGCTCCGCTGACCCGGCGCTGAACGCCCCCGACCCAGCGGTGCCCCGCACGTACGACCTGGGCTATCTTGGCACCTACTCAGCAGACCGGCAGCCCACGCTGGAGCGGCTGCTCTGCGAACCTGCCCGTGCCTGGCCGCAAGGCCGGTTCGACGTCACTGGACCGCAATATCCGCCGATCGACTGGCCCGCCAACGTGGACCGCGGCGAGCACGCGCCGCCAGACCTGCACCCGCTGTTCTACGCCTCGCAGCGTTACACCTTGAACATCACCCGGGCCGACATGGTCCGCGCCGGCCACAGCCCCAGCGTCCGCCTGTTCGAGGCCGCTGCCTGCGGCACGCCCATCATCAGCGACTGGTGGCCGGGGCTCGACACGTTGTTCGAGCCGGGCACGGAGATCGTGGTCGCGCATAATGCGGCCGACGTGCTGCAAGCCTTGCGCGGCGTGCCGGAGGCAGCGCGGGCGGCCATGGCCGAACGGGCGCGGGCACGCGTGTTGCAAGGCCACACCGGACGGCACCGTGCGGCGGAGCTGATCGGGTATGCCGAGGAGGTCGCGCGTTCTGGACTTTGATCCCGATGCCGAGTGGCTGGAGGCGGACGGCCAGGGCGGGTTCGCCTCTGGCACGGCCGGGCTGGTCCGCACTCGGCGCTACCATGCACTGCTGCTGGCCGCCCATCCCTCCCCGTCGCACCGCTTCGTGCTGGTCAACGGCCTGGAAGCCTGGGTGGAGACGCCGGGTGGCCGGTTCGCGCTCAGCAGCCAAGCCTATGTGCCTGATGCCGTGTTCCCGGACGGGCGCTGGCACGTCACCAGCTTCACCGCCCTGCCCTGGCCCCGCTGGAGCTTCACCCTGCCGGACGGCACCCGCCTGATCCAAGAACTGTTCGTTGCCCGCGGCTCTGCCGAGACCGTGCTGCGCTGGCAGGCCGACCGCCCGGTGCGGCTGTCCGTCCGCCCGCTGCTCTCCGGCCGCGACTACCACGCCCTGCACCGGGAGAATCCGGCGTTCGACGCTACCACCTGGCGAGAGGGCGGCGCGCTGGTCTGGCGGCCTTATCCCAGCGTGCCCGCCATCACCGCCCGCGGCAACTTCGCCTGGACGAACGGCCCCGACTGGTATCGCTCCTTCACCTATGCCGCCGAGGTGGCCCGCGGCCTGGATGACGGCGAGGACCTGCTCTCCCCCGGCGCCTTCACCTGGGAAGGCGGTGGGCCGGCCGTGCTGATGCTGCGCGCCGGGTCTGCCGGCACGACCGAGGTTGCGGAGCTGGAGGCGGCGGAGCACACCCGGCGCACCCGCCCGGCCCGGGACGTGGCAGCCGATTCGTACCTCTGCGTCCGCGGCGATGGGCAAACCGTGCTGGCCGGGTTCCCATGGTTCACCGACTGGGGCCGCGACACCTTTATCGCCCTGCGCGGGCTGCTGATCGCCCGTGGCCGGCTGCTGGAGGCGGCTGACATCTTGCTGGCCTGGGCGGGACATGTCAGCGAGGGAATGCTGCCCAACCGCTTCCCCGACGGCGACGGCCCGCCCGAATACAACGCGGCCGACGCCTCGCTGTGGTTCATCGTCGCCGTTCACGAGCTGATCGAGGCCGGCGCGTCCGCGGCGACTTCCAACCGTCTGCGAGCCGCCGCAGCCGCCATCTTGGAGGGTTATGCCGCCGGCACCCGCTACGGTATCGCCGCCGACCCCAGGGACGGGCTGCTGCGCGCCGGCGTGCCCGGCATGCAGCTCACCTGGATGGACGCCAAGACGGGGGATCACGTTGTCACCCCGCGCATCGGCAAGCCAGTCGAGCTGCAGGCGCTGTGGGTCAACGCCCTGGCCATCGCCGGGCGCTGGCCAGGCGGCAACCGCTGGGTGGGCGCGGCATTGCGGGCACGGGACAGCGTGACCGCCCTGTTCCCGGACCGCGACACCGGTGGGCTGATCGACGTGCTGGACGCGGACGGCGTGCCTGGCGCGCGCGACCGCCGGGTGCGGCCGAACCAGGTGCTGGCGGCGGGCGGCCTGCCCATCCCAGTGCTGACTCCTCGCCAAGTCGCCGGGGTGGTGGCGCTGGCGGAGCGCACGCT
>CAXTTH010000170.1:0-5239 GCA_964247035.1 uncultured Acetobacteraceae bacterium | reverse complement strand
CCCCCAAACCCGCCGCGCCGCCATCAGCCTGCGTCGACCGCTTCACCCCCCCCGGGGGGGGGCGGGGTGGGCCGCCGCCCGGTCTACCTGAAGGGGGAGCCGGTCCAACCATCGGGCCGGCTCCCTCGTTTGTTGCGGCCTTGCTGTATCCTGCCGTAAGGCTGGAGTGACTTTGGAGAGTGGTCATGCCCCGCCTTCGCGATTCTCTGCTTGCTGCAACCATCCTTGGCCTACCCACGATCGCCTTGGCCCAGCCGATCCAGGGCATCTACATCGGCGCCGGTGCCGGCGGGAACTACTTGCAGCAGGAGCGGGTACTGCCCTCGCCGGGCTTGGGCCTCACTGGCAAAAATCTCACGACGGACATCGGCGGCGTGGGGGTCGGCAGCGTGGGCTACGGCTTCGGCAACGGCGTGCGCGTCGAGATCGAAGGCAACGTGCGCCACAACCGGGTGCGGCAGATCAACGGGTTCGTCAACGGTTCCGGGCCGACTGCGTCCGGCGGCGACCAGTTCGAGTTCGGCGGCATGGTCAATGCCTTGTTCGACATGGATATCGGCCTGAACTGGCTCTATCCCTACTTCGGCCTGGGCGCAGGGATTGCCGATAACGAGCTGTATAACGTGCATTCCTATGGAACGGCGAACAACTTGCGACTTGCGACTCGTGGTTGGTCAGCCAACTTCGCCTACCAAGGTATCTTCGGCTTGTCCTTTCCGCTTGCCCCGGTTCCAGGCCTGTCGCTGACGGCCGAATATCGCTTCTACGGCGTGCTGGACGCGCCGTCCTTCCACTCCGCCGACAACATCGCGGTCACTGGCGCAAATGGCGTGACCCACGCCGGCGCCGGCAACTTTAACCTGAACAGCGACTATAACCACAGCTTGGTGCTGGGCGTGCGTTACGCATTCGATACAGCGCCGCCCAAGCCCCCGGCGCCGCCCGTGCAGGCCGCCCCCGTGGCCGCCCCTACCCGCACTTACCTCGTGTTCTTCGACTGGGACCGGGCGGATTTGACGGAGCGGGCGCGCCAGATCGTGGCCGAGGCGGCGCAGAACAGCACCCGCGTCAAGGCCAGCCGCATTGAGGTGCAGGGCAACGCCGACCGCTCCGGCACGCCTGCCTACAACCAGGGCCTCTCGCTGCGCCGCGCTCGGGCCGTCGCGGCCGAGCTGGTAAGGGACGGGGTGCCAAAGGCGGAGATCGAAATCCAGGCGTTCGGCGACACCCGCCCGCTGGTGGCCACGGCGGCCGGGGTGCGGGAGCCGCAGAACCGCCGGGTCGCCATCATCCTGCGCTGACGCCGGATTGATTGCACTCGTCTACTCGCCCAGTATGGCGTGATGACGGAACGCCTGGACGACCCTTTCACCAGCTACGACCCCGGCCTGTATTTTTGCGAGCTGACCGCTCGGCCGGGGGATAACGGCGCCATCGACCGCATACGCCGCCGGGTCTCCTCCATCGGCCTCGATGCGCTGCGCATCCGCGCTGCCGGGGCCGAGCACGACCTGATCAATCTCGGCATCACCTTCACGGTGTATTCCGAGGCCGAGGCGATCGACCGCATCCTGCCGTTCGACTGCCTGCCCCGCATCATCACCGCCACCGAGTGGCGGCACATCGAGGCGGGGGTCAAGCAGCGGGTCCATGCGCTCAACTGCTTCCTGGCCGACATCTACCACGGGCGCCGCATCCTCAAGGCCGGCGTGGTGCCCGCCGCCCTCGTGCTGGGCAACCCCAATTACCGCCCCGAGATGGAAGGCTTTCCTGTCCCCTTCGGCACTTACGTGCATATCTGCGGCGTCGATATCGTGCGGGACCGCCACGGCGCGTTCTGCGTGCTGGAGGACAACGCCCGCACCCCGTCCGGCGTGTCTTACGTGGTGGAGAACCGCCACCTGATGCGCCGCACCTTCCCCGACCTGATGGCCGGCATGCGGCTGCACCCGGTCGATGATTACGGCCGCCGGCTGCGCGCTGCCATGGAGGAGATAGCACCCCAGGGTATCGCGGACCCGCAGGTGACGCTGCTGTCGCCCGGCATCTACAACTCGGCCTATTTCGAGCATGTCTTTCTCGCCCGCGAGATGGGCGTACCCCTGGTGGAAGGGCCCGACCTGCTGGTCGAGCAGGAACGCGTGTTCATGCGCACCACGGGGGGGTTGCGCCCCGTGCACACCATCTATCGCCGCATCGGCGATGACTTCCTGGACCCGACGGTGTTCCGCCCGGACAGCCTGCTCGGCGTGCCTGGCCTGATCGGCGCATGGCGGGCCGGCAACGTCAGCCTGGCCAACGCGGTCGGCACGGGGGTTGCGGACGACAAGGCGGTGTACGCCTACATGCCGCGTATCATCAAGTTCTACCTTGGCGAGGACGCCATCCTTCCCAATGTCGAGACCCATATCTGCGGCGAGCCGGAGGGACTGGCCTTCACGCTCGCCAACCTCGCCGACTTGGTCGTCAAGCCGGTGGGCGAGTCCGGCGGCTACGGCATCACCATCGGCCCGCGCGCCTCGGTGGCCGAGCTGGAAGGCGTACGCGCCGCCCTGGCCGCCGACCCGGCGAACTGGATCAGCCAGCCGCTCATCGACCTCTCGGTGGCGCCCACGCTCACCTCCGGCGGGCTGCGGCCTCGCCACCTGGATTTGCGTCCCTTCGCCGTCACGGGGCGGGACACCTGGGTGCTGCCCGGCGGGCTGTCGCGGGTGGCGATGAAGGAGGACAGCCTGATCGTGAACTCGTCCCAGGGCGGCGGCTCGAAGGACACCTGGGTGCTCATGGACGAATGAGCGGCAGGGGCAAGGACACCGAGCTGCTCGCCCGCTACGCCGAGGGGCTGTTCTGGATGGCGCGCTACGTCGAGCGCATCGAGAACCTGGCCCGTCTGATCGACGTGACCCAGACCTTCGAGAGCCCCGGCCGGGAGGACGAAGCCTGGGGTGCGCTGCTGCGGATCAATGCCGACGAAGGCCGCTACCTCGAAACCGGCGCGTCCCTGGCTCCGCAAGGCATCAAGCGCTTCTACCTGCTGGACCGCGGCAACCCGACCTCTATCCCCGCCTCCATGGACGCGGCGCGCACCAACGCCCGCAGCCTGCGACCGCTGATCAGCACGGAGATGTGGATGCACATGAACGTGTTCCGCCGCGACGTGATGGCGATTCGGCCGGAGGAGTTGGAAGGCGACCACCTGACCCGGCTCTGCGCCCGGCTCAAGGAAGGCGTGCAGGCCCACACCGGCATCACCGAGGGCACCTTCTTCCGCGACCAGGGCTGGAACTTCTACATGCTGGGCCGCCTGATCGAGCGCGCCGACCAGACCACCCGCCTGCTCGACATCAAGTACCACGTGCTGCACATGCAGGGCGACGAGGAGCGGCGGCTCTCGGAACTGATCCAGTGGAGCGGCGTGCTGCGGGCCGCGGCCGGCTATCACGCGTTCCGCCGCGTGGCGCCAGCCGGGTTCGAGCCGCAGGACGTGGTGGCCTTCCTGCTGTCGGACCGCTCCTTCCCCCGCAGCGTCAGCCTGTGCGTCAGCCAAGTCGAGTGGCACCTCATGCAGCTGCGCAGTCGCTACAACCTGCGCGGCACCGTGGCGGCACTGGAGCGCATCGAGGAGGTGCGGGCGGCGCTCTCCGGCAATTCCGTGGCGCAGCTGGTCACCAGCGGGCTGCACGAGTTCCTGGACGCGCTGCAACGCGACCTGATCCTGCTGGCTGGCGAGATCGGCTACGCCTTCTTCCGGGATTGGCGGCCCGAGCCGCAGGTGCGTGAGGACTCCATCCAAACCCAAACGCAGGGCAACGCCGGGTTCAGCGCCGCGGTTGCAGCTCCGCCCGCCCGCTGACAGCGGCAAGCGCCTCCGTCATGGTCGGGAAGCGGCCGATGTCTCGGCCGTCCCGGCTGCGCCAGATACTGATGTCCCGGCCCTGGCGCACCGCGCCCCAGGCCGCCCATGGCCCTCCGCGCGGGTAAATGCTGGCAAACTCGCCGACTTCCGGCGGGTCGCTTTCGAGTCGCCGGTGGATCGCCAGTCGTACCTCGTGGGCTTCCTGCGCCTGCCAGCGCAGCAGTTCCACCCTGTCCGCCGCTGTGAAACGGTTGCCGCTTGTGCAAGCGGCGAACGGGATCACGATGGCAGTGGGAATGGGAGGATCACTGGACACCCGACGCTCCGCAGGACGGTGGCGTCGCTGGCTATAAAGACAATTGTAACGGCGCTCAACACATATCCGTGAGTTTGGGGTGCTCAATGAAGACATTTTCTCAGCCTGGCAGGCTGAAAACCGTATGCCTCAAGTCGAGCCCAACTGCCGCATCAAGCTGGGTTGCCGCCTGGCGGAGCCTCGCTTGGTGCCGGCGCACTCGGACCATCAATGCGGTCCAGCAAAGCTGCCCCGTTGTTGCGCACCGCGTTGACTGCCCTGCTGACCGGCCACAGCCGTAATACGTCCTCGGCTGCCGGGCGCAGCAGCGTTTCGGGCTTGCAAGCAGTCTCACCCAGCCAGGCAGGCCAATCCTGCGGCTCCAGGATCACCGGCATGCGTTCATGCAAAGGCCTCATGGTGGCGTTGGCGGCCGTGGTCAGGATGGCGAAGCTGCGCAGCGTTTGGCCGTCCGGGCTGCGCCAGCCTTCCCACAGCCCGGCGAATGCCAGCGCCTGGCCGTCTTGTCGCGCGATGGCGAAAGGCTGCTTGCCGTCGGCCTGGGCACGCCACTCATAGAACGCGTCCGCTGGCACCAGGCAACGCCGCGCCGCCAGCGCCGCGCGGAACATGCCGGAACTAGCTGCCGTTTCCGAACGGGCGTTGATCGGCTTGCGGGCAGTCTTCAAGTCCTTGGTCCAAGCTGGCATCAGCCCCCAGCGCAGCAGCTCCAACTGGCGTTCTCCGGTATCTGGATGGCTGCGCACCACGAGCGTGTCCTGTGAGGGAGCCACGTTCCAGGACGGCCCGGTGTTGGGCAGCGCGCCAACGGCACTGAACAACTCTTGCATCTTGTAGGGCGGCAGCAGGGAGGCGAAGCGACCACACATGCCAGGTCAACCGCTGACTGCTGGCCGCGTACAGGCGCTTGCATAAGCTGACGCAAGGACTGGCAAATTCAGTCGAGTAGCCATGGTGCGCCCCGTTCTTGCCAACGCAACGCGGTAAGCTGCGTGGGGATGCATCAGCTACTGGGGTCGTGTCCCTGGACGTGGTGTAGGAGGCGGTCACCGCGGTGAACCTGGGTA
>CAXTTH010000169.1:0-5264 GCA_964247035.1 uncultured Acetobacteraceae bacterium | reverse complement strand
GTCCCACCCGGCGCCGGGCGCGCGGGCCGGCCGGGTCACGTCCCCCAGCACTGCGCCGCCGGCGGTCCGGTACAGCCCCTCGCCGTAGATGCTCATGGAGGAGGCCACCACCACGCGCTGCACCGGGCGCTCGATCAGCGCTTGCAGCAGCACGGCGGTGCCGCCGTCGTTGACCGACACGTAGCGCTCGATGGCGTACATGCTCTGCCCCACGCCGACCTCGGCCGCCAGGTGCACCACCTTGTCCACGCCCTTGAGCGCCGCGGACACCGCGGCCTGGTCCCGCACGTCGGCCTCGATCAGCTCCACGTGGCCGAGCACCGGGTCCCTCGCGCCGCCGCGGTCATGCACCTGGTCGATCAGGCTGTCGAGCACGCGGACCTCGCAGCCCGCTTGCAACAGGGAGCGGGCGAGATGGCAGCCGATGAAGCCCGCGCCGCCCGTGACCAGTACCCGACCCGTCATTCCCACCCGATCTTGCAGGCCGGACCCTGCCGCCTGCGAGGACGTGCCGAGCCGGCAACCTTGAATCGGCGATAAATCGACAAACCCATGGCAAAGGTCAATCCCGCATGCATGCGTGCCGGGGCGTGCCGCAGCCTTGCGTGGCAGCTTCGCGGCAGCCAAATGACCATGTGGCACGCTAAAAGGCATCGGGTCAGGATTTCCGCATGGGTCTGGTCAAGTTCGCGCTGAAGTTCCGCATCTCGGTCTACGTGCTGTCCGTGCTGATCCTGCTCGGCGGCGTCGGCGCGATCCTCACCATGCCGAAGGACGTGCTGCCCAACGTCAACATCCCCGTGGTGTCCATCATCTGGACCTACACCGGGCTCGACACGAGGGAGATGGAGCAGCGCGTCACCACCTACTCCGAGTTCTCGCTGTCCAACAACGTCAACGGCATCAAGAACATCGAGAGCCAGACGCTGCAAGGCGTCACCATCGAGAAGGTGTACTTCCAGCCCGACGTGTCGGTGGACCTCGCCATCGCGCAGATCGTCTCCTCCACCAACTCCATCCGCGCCGTGCTGCCGCCCGGCATCCAGCCGCCGATCGTGGTGCGCTACAGCGCCTCGGCCGTGCCGGTGATCCAGTTGGCCCTGTCCTCGGACAAGGAGTCCGAGCAGCAGCTCTACGACTATGGCATGTACCGGGTCCGCCAGGCCGTCACCTCCACCCCCGGCGCCACGCTGCCGGCGCCCTTCGGCGGCAAGATGCGCGAGGTCATGGTCGACCTCGACCTGCACGCGCTGCAAGGCCTGGGCCTGTCGCCCAGCGACGTGGTGAACGCCATGTCGGCGCAGAACCTGACGGAGCCGAGCGGCCAGGCCAAGATCGGCAGCATCCAGTACCCGTTCGAGCTGAACGCCACCCCCACCACCATCGAGGCGCTGAACCGCATCCCGATCAAGGTGGTCAACGGCGCGCCCGTGCTGGTGCAGGACGTGGCCTACGTGCGCGACGGCTTCCAGGTGCAGCAGAACATCGTGCGCGACAACGGCAGCCGCGGCGTGCTGCTGCAGATCCTCAAGAACGGCAACGCCTCCACCCTCTCGGTGGTGAACAACGTCAAGGCGCTGCTGCCCGGCATCCGCGCCTCGGCGCCCAAGGACCTGGTCATCACGCCGCTGTTCGACCAGTCGGTCTACGTGTCCGGCGCCATCAGCGACGTGCTGCGCGAGGGCACCATCGCCGCCGGCCTCACCGGGTTGATGATCCTGATGTTCCTCGGCTCCTGGCGCTCCACCCTGATCGTGCTGGTCTCCATCCCGCTCTCCATCCTGACCTCCCTCGTGGTGCTCGACGCGCTGGGCGAGACGCTCAACATCATGACCCTGGGCGGCCTGGCGCTCGCCGTCGGCATCCTGGTGGACGACGCCACGGTGGCGATCGAGAACACCTACCGGCTGATGGAGGAAGGCGTCGACTTCAAGACCGCCATCGTCGAGGGCGGCGCCGGCATCGCCAAGCCGGCGCTGATCTCAACCCTGTCGATCTGCTGCGCCTTCGTCTCAGTGCTGTTCCTGACCGACGCCGCCAAGTTCATCTTCACCCCGCAGGCGCTGGCCGTGGTGTTCGCCATGCTCGCCTCCTACGGCCTGTCCCGCACCCTGGTCCCCGTGCTGATCGACGTGCTGGTGCGCCCCGAGTACGAGCGCAAGCATGGCAAGGACCGCAAGGAGACCAAGCCGGGGTTCTTCGGCCGCATCCACGCTGGGTTCGAGCGCGGCTTCGACCGCTTCCGCGGCGGCTACACCGCCCTGCTGCACGCCTCCGTCGCCCGCCGCTGGGTGACGCTCGGGGTCGCCGGCGCCACGCTCGTCATGGGCGGCGTGCTGCTCATGTTCGTGGGCGAGGACTACTTCCCGCAGATCGAGGCCGGCCAGTTGACCCTGCACGTGCGCGGCCGCTCCGGCCTGCGCATCGAGGACACGGAAAAGTTGTTCCAGCAGGTCGAGGACACCATCCGCCAGCAGGTGCCCTCCACCGCGCTGCTGCTCGACAACATCGGCCTGCCGGCCAACAACTATAACCTGGCCTTCGGCGACGGCACCGCGGCGGCGCTGAACGACGGGCAGATCCTGATCAACCTGAAGGAAAGCCACCCCTCGCCCGCCGGCATCCAGAAGAAGCTGCGCGTGGCGCTGCGGCAGCGCTTCCCGGACGCGATGTTCTACTTCCAGCCGGCCGACATCATCACCCAGGTGCTGAACTTCGGCGTGGCCGCCCCCATCGACATCCAGGTGTCCGGCCAGGACCGGGAGCACAACCTGGCCGTGGCCCAGCAGGCGGTGCGCCGCCTCCGCGCCGTGGCCGGCGCGGTCGACGTGCACCTGCAGCAGATCGTGGACGCGCCGGAGTTCTTCGTCGACGTGGACCGCATCCGCGCCGCCCAGCTCGGCATGACGGAGCAGCAGGTGGCGCAGAACCTGAACACCTCCCTGTCCTCCTCCTACCAGGTGTCGCCCAACTTCTGGACCGACCCCAAGAGCGGCATCCCCTACCAGCTCGCCGTGCAGACGCCGGAATACCGCGCCGACACCATGTCCGCCGTCGAGAACACGCCGCTGCTGGTGTCCAACAACGGCCAAAGCGCCCCCAACCTGCTGAGCAACCTCGCCACCCTGACCCGGCGCTCCCAGCAGACCGTCGCCAACCACGAGAACACCCGGCCCACCTACGACGTCCTGGCCAACGTGCAGGACCGCGCCCTGGGCGGCGTCGAGGCGGACCTGAACCCGATCATCAAGGACCTCGGCAAGCAGCTCGCCCCCGGCAACACCATCACCCTGCGCGGCCAGATCCTCTCCAAGAACCAGGCCTTCGCCAAGATCGGCCTCGGGCTCGGCGTGGCGCTGGTCGCGGTCTACCTGCTGATGGTGGTCAACTACCAGGACTGGGGCGACCCGCTGGTGGTGATCCTGGCCCTGCCGCTGGCCTTCTGCGGCATCTGCGCCAGCCTGTTCATCACCCAGACGACGCTGTCGATCCCCTCGCTGATGGGCGCCATCATGAGCGTGGGCGTCGCCTCCGCCAACTCCATCCTGCTGGTGACGTTCGCCCGCGAGCACCGGGAAAACACCGGCTGCAGCGCGGCCGAGGCGGCGCTGGAGGCCGGCGAGACCCGGCTGCGCCCCGTGCTGATGACGGCGGGCGCCATGTTCGTGGGCCTGATCCCGATGGCGCTGGGCCTGGGCGACGGCAGCGAGCAGAATGCCGCCCTGGCCCGCGCCGTGCTAGGAGGCGTCGCGGTCGGCACCTGCTCGACCCTGCTGTTCGTGCCGTTCCTGTATGCGACGCTGCGCCGGGGCGCCGTCCGGACCGTGGAGGACTACCTATGAGCGCCGACGCCAACAAGCCGGAACGCGAGCGACCGCCCGTCGGCCCGGTGCCGCGCCGCCCGCTGCTGATCGCCGCCCTGGTCGTGGCGCTGGCGCTCGGCTGGGGCACCTGGGGGCACTACGACCGCGCCGCCGAAGCGTCGCAGACGCAGCAGCAGACCGCCAGCTTCGTGCCCGACGTGCGGGTGGCGACCGCCAGGAAGGAGGCCGGCCCGGTGCCGTTCAACCTGCCCGGCACCGTCAGCGCGTTCGACCAGGCGCCGATTTACGCCCGCGCCACCGGGTACATCGCCGAGCGCCGGGTTGACATCGGCAGCCGGGTCAGGAAAGGCGACCTGCTGGTCCGCATCTCGGCGCCTGACCTGGACCAGCAACTGGCGCAGGCCAACGCGCAACTGGTGCAGACCCAGGCCGCCGTGACGCAGGCCAACGCGCAGGTCGACCAGGCCGCCTCCAACGTCAACCTCGCCAACGTGACCAACGGCCGCACCTCCGCCCTGGCCAACCTGGGCTGGGAGACCCGGCAGAACGCCGACAACACCCGGCTGGGCGCGGCCGGCTCCAAGGCCAGCCTCGGCAGCGCGCAAGCCGCCGTGAAGGTGGCGCAGGCCAACCTGGCCGCCCAGTACGCCACCGTGCAGCGCCTGCAGCAGCTCAAGGCGTACGAGGACGTGACCGCCCCGTTCAACGGCGTCATCACCAGCCGCAGCGTCGACGAGGGCGACCTGGTCAGCGCCGACAGCAACGGCGCCGGCAACGTCCTGTTCACCCTGGCGCGGGACGACGTGGTGCGCGTGCAGGTGGACGTGCCGCAGAGCGGGGCGATCGGCATCCATGACGGCCTGGACGCCAAGGTGTTGGTGCAGGAGCTGCCCGGCCAGGCGTTCGATGGCAAGGTGAACCGCAGCTCGGTGGCGCTGGCCCAGGCCTCGCGCACCATGCAGTCCGAGGTGGACGTGCAGAACCCCGACGGCGTCCTGCGCCCCGGCCTGTACGTGACGGTGCAGATCGGCATCCCGCGCACCGCGCCCGGCGTCGTCATCCCATCCGAGGCCATCCTGTTCAACGGCCAGGGCCTGCGCGTCGCCACGGTCGGCGACGACGGCGTGGCGCACATGCACGACGTGACGATCTACCGCGATTTCGGCACCACCGTGGAGCTGCGCGGCGGCCTGTCCGGCGGCGAATCGGTGATCCTGACCCCGCCGCCGACGCTGGAAGATGGCGGCAAGGTGAAGGTGCCGCAGCCCGCGCCAGGCCAGCAGACGGCGGACCGGGGCTGACCAATCTTCAAACCCGATGGGTTTGAAGCTCAGTATGCCGCCCCCTTGCTGTCCGGCGTCTCCAGGCTGTTCCCCAGCGCGCGCTGCCCCCCGCCATTGGCCGAGGTGATGCCGCTCGGCGCCTGGGGCGGCCCGCGTG
>CAXTTH010000168.1:0-5284 GCA_964247035.1 uncultured Acetobacteraceae bacterium | reverse complement strand
CCTCTGGACACCTGATGATAGTACTAGGGGTCAAGGGGACTTCGTCCCCTTGCGGGTGCAGGGCAGCGCCCTGCGGAGTCAGCGGCCGATGAAGGCCAGCAAGTCCGCGTTCAGCCTTGCCACGCGCTCCGGCCTGGTTTCCCGGCCGGGCTACATGCGCGGGAACATGGCGGATTCCACCAGGCCGCAGACGATGTGGGCGGCGGTGATGTGGACCTGCTGGATGATCGTGTTCTTGGCTGAGGGCGCTTCCAGCAGGTGGTGGCACGCCTCCCGCATCGGGCCGCCCTTGTTGCCGGCGAACCCAAGGCAGGTCATGCCCTTTGCCCGGGCGGCGGCGAAGGCGAGCAGGACGTTGGGTGAGCTGCCGCCGGTGCTGATGCCGAGCAACACGTCGCCCTCCTGGCCCAGGGCGAGCACCTGGCGCTCGAAGACGTGCTGGAAGCCGTAATCGTTGGCCACCGCGGTCAGGATGGAGCTGTCGGTGGTCAGCGCCAGGGCGGCGAGCGGGGCGCGGTCATAGAACAGCCGGGAGA
Organism: uncultured Acetobacteraceae bacterium; assembly: GCA_964247035.1. Lineage (GTDB taxonomy): Bacteria > Pseudomonadota > Alphaproteobacteria > Acetobacterales > Acetobacteraceae > LMUY01. The sequence continues at coordinate 4,748 of CAXTTH010000168.1, read as the reverse complement.
CGAACTCGGCGGCGATGTGCTGCGCGTCCCCGGCGCTGCCGCCGTTGCCGCACACCAGCACCTTGCGGCCGCTGCGCAGCGCCGCGGTGATCGCGTCCGCCATGCCGGCCATGGCTTGGCGGTGCTGCGGCTCGGCCTTGAGGGCGGCGAACGAGGCGATGGTCTCGTCGAGGTAGGGGTCGATGTTCATGGGGGCGGCCTCCGGGGCGGGTTGCCTACGCGATGCGGCGCGGCTCCTGCAAGGTCAAGCGCGCGATGGCGCTGCAGCGGGCATTCCCCCGGTGCCGAAGGCCGCGGTGGACGCGCCGGGTCGGGCTGGGGCACAGTGGCGCGGGACTTGGACTCTCAAAGCCCTGCGCGACTGCGGGCCACCGGCGAGGCGGACGATGCCCAAGCTCACCAGTGCCGACCGGAAGGCGAGGCGGACGGCAGCCTTCCAGCTTTTCATCCAGCAGTACGCGCGTCCGAAGCGGGGTTCGGGACTGGACGCAAACGACAGGCGCTATGACCGCGGGCTTCAGGGGCGGATCAAGCGCATGCGTCCGGCTGAGCTGGCTGCCGCCCTGGAGGGCGACGGGGTCGAACCCTCGGAGTGAACCTCGGGAAGGCGAATCCGCCGCGGAACTCGCGCTCCGCAGGCGGTCGAGTGCGATGGCTGCTGGCTGTTACTTCGTCGCCGCCCACTCGTGCCTGTGCACCAGGCCGTCGTCATGGTCGTCGTGACCGACGTAGTTCACCATCAAGCCGTGCTCGCGGTGGTGGTCGGCCTGCGCATGGCCGGCCATCGCCGCGGCGTAGCCCTTGCTTTCCGAGGTGTCGGGCCGGTGATTCTGGGTCTGGTTCATGGTCGGGCTCCTGGGCCAATCGTTGGGTGAAGTCTTGACACAATCCTGGCCCGATGGCTGCCTCCAACTTGTCGCAGCGCAGCAATCCTGTCATTTGTCCCACATGCAAGCCTGGCAAATCGTAAAGCCTGTAAAGTGAGTCGCACCCTCATCGGCCGCACCGTCCGCCGCATCCGGCTGGAGCAGGGCCTGACGCAGCAGGTGCTGGCGACCCGGCTCGGCATCTCGGCGAGCTACCTGAACCTGATCGAGCACGACCAGCGCAACGTCACCGCGTCGCTGCTCATCAAGCTGGCCGAAATCCTGAACATGGACCTGGCCGCCCTGTCCGGCACGTCCGAGCGGCAGCTCGAGGTGGGGCTGCGCGAGGTGTTCGCCGACCCGATGCTGGCCTCCGACCCGGTGCCGGACCCGGAGGTGGCAGCCCTGGCCGCCGGCAACCCGAACGCGGCGCGCGCCATCTTGTCCCTGTACCGCGCCTGGCGGGTGGCGCGGGAGGATTCGAGCGGCATCGCCCTGCCCTCCGGCCGCCGCCTGCTGCTGCCGAACGAGGAGGCGCGGGACCTGTTCAACGACCGCGGCAACCACTTTCCCGAGCTGGAGGCGGCGGCCGAGGTTTTGGTGGGGCACCTGGGCGCCAACCCGGCCGAGACCAACCACGCCATCGCCGAGCGCCTGCGCCGCCACCACGGGCTGGTGGTGCGGGTCGGCCCGCTGGAGGGAGCGCTGCGCCGCTACGAGCCGGCGGACCGCGTGCTCACCTTGTCTGAGCAACTGCCGCGGGAGAGCCGCGGCTTCCACATGGCGTTCCAGATCATGCTGCTGGAGGCGCGCGACGCCGTGGAGGCGGTGCTGGAGAGTGCGGCGCCCAGCACGGCGGAGGCGGCGCAGCTGATCCGCATCGGGCTGCTGAACTACGCCGCCGGCGCCGTGCTGATGCCGTATGCCGCCTTCGCCAGCACCGCGCGGGAGCTGCGGCACGACGTGGAGGCGGTGGCGCGGCGCTTCGGCGTGTCGTTCGAGCAGGCCTGCCACCGGCTGTCCTCCTTGCAGCGCCCGGCGCAGCGCGGCATCCCGTTCTTCTTCCTGCGGATCGACCCGGCGGGCAACGTCAGCAAGCGGTTCTCCGGCGCCGGCTTCCCGTTCGCGCGGTTCGGCGGCTCGTGCCCGCGCTGGGTGGTGCACGGCGCCCACGCGACGCCGGGCCTGCTGCAGGTGCAGGTGGCGCAACTGCCGGACGGCGCGACCTTCCTGTGCTTCGCCCGCAGCGTGACGGGGGTGGCCAGCGAGTGGGGCGAGCCGCCGCCGGTGCATGTGGTGGCCATGGGATGCGACGTGGCGAACGCGCCGGAGCTGGTCTATGCCGACCGGCTGGACCTCGCCTCCGCGGCGGTGGGCATCGGGCTGTCCTGCCGCCTGTGCGACCGGGCGCACTGCCGCAGCCGGGCCTTCCCGCCGCTGGAGCACCGGCTGGCGCTGGACCCGCACACCGCGAGCGACAGCCCTTACCGCTTCACGCCGGCCAGGCGCTGACGCCTTGAGCTTTGTTTACTTTCCTTTTATATCAGCGACTAAGCTGATGGCCTCACGTTTCTGTGACGATCTTTGCGTCATGCTGCCGCAATCCCGCCCTCGTTCTACGGCTTAACAAGCCTCTGGCTCCGGCCTATGTCCCGATGCCGGCCCGCATCCCTGCGTGGCTGGCGAATGCAAGAAGAGAACCCATCATGCCCGACACCGGCCAGGACCCCTCCAGTACTGGACGGCACTTAGGTGTGCTCGTCGTAGGACTCGGGGGCGCCGTCGCCAGCACCGCTGCTGCCGGCATCGAGATGCTGCGTGCCGGGTCGAACGACCTGGCCGGCCTGCCGCTCGCCAACGTGGGCGTGGCGGGGCTGGCGCCGTACCGCAACCTGCACTTCGCCGGGTGGGACCTGCACGGCGAGAACCTGGCCGAGGCGGTCAAGGAGCACCGGGTGCTCGACCGCGACCAGACGGACATGGTCGAGGGGGCGCTGTCGCGCATGAAGCCGTGGCCTGCCGTCGGCAGCCAGGATTTCTGCAAGAACGTGGACGGCGACAACAAGCTGACCGGCAGCCACCGCGACGCGGTCGAGCAGATCCGCGCCGACATCCGCGGCTACCGCGAGACCTCGGGCGTGCGCAACGTCGTGATGGTCAACCTCGCCTCCGTCGAGCGCTGGCCGGACCTGAAGCTCGAGGTGCTGCAATCCACCGCCGCCTTCGAGCGCGGCCTGGACGGCAGCGACCCGGCGATCAGCCCAGCCATGCTGTATGCCTATGCCGCCATCGTCGAGGGCGTGCCGTACGGCAACTTCACCCCGAGCCTGGCCGCCGACATCCCGGCGCTGACCCGGCTGGCGGACGAGCGCGGCGTGCCAGTCGCGGGCAAGGACGGCAAGACGGGGCAGACCTTCATCAAGACGGTGCTCGCCCCGGCGTTCCGCGCCCGCTCGCTGTACGTGGAGGGCTGGTTCTCGACCAACATCCTCGGCAACCGCGACGGGCTGGCGCTCGACAACCCGGACAGCCTGCGCTCCAAGCTGAACACCAAGGGCAACGTGCTGGAGGACATCCTGGGCTACCCGGTGGAGGACCACCTGGTGAACATCCAGTACTACAAGCCGCGCGGCGACAACAAGGAAGCCTGGGACAACATCGACCTGGTCGGCTTCATGGGCCAGAAGATGCAGATGAAGGTCAACTTCCTCTGCCGCGACAGCATCCTGGCCGCCCCGTTGGTGATCGAGATCGCCCGGGTGCTGGACCTGGCCAAGCAGCGCGGCAAGGGCGGCATCCAGGAGCAGCTCGGCATCTTCTTCAAGGCGCCCATGACCCCGGCCGGACGCCGCGAGGAGCACGCCTTCCCCGTGCAGGAGCGCAACCTGCTCGACTGGCTGGCTGCCGCCTGATGGATGGTGGTGGCCAACGCGGCGGGGTGGGTTCGCTCACCCCGCTGGCCGCGGAGCTGGGCGATCTCAAGCGCACCCGGGACGCTTCCTCGCCGGATAGTCTGGCTGTCCGGCTGTTTCGACGGGCGTGGAAATTTCTTGAGAATGGTGAGGCGCCGGAAGCGGTCGCGTTCATGACGACAGCAGATGCTTTGGCCGCAGTCAGACTTGGCGGCATCGATCGAGGCGTGTTGCTTGCTTGCGGAGTCGAGCATCCGTTGTCTGTGCTTGAACGGAGTTTTGATGAGGTCGGCGGTTCAATCGAACCGGCTCTCCGCAGCAGGCTGCGAACGTTTCTTGGTGCGGAAACGACAGCGAAGTTCGATGCGTATGCCGGGCCGGAATTTGCTGAGGCATTGATCCGGCAGCCTCGCGCCGGCGCGACCTGTCCGGGAAAGCCTCGCCTGGTTCTTGAACCTCCCGAAACCCATGGTGACCATTGTCTAGTGGTGGCCGTTCTCGGTACTGTTCTCGCTGGCCACTACGGCGCTGACCCGGCCATAGTGTTCCTATCGGGGCTGGCCCATCACCTGCATAATGCAGTTTTGCCGGATAGCGGGTTCGCTGGCGAGATACTGCTTGGTGATGAACTCGCTCCCATCATGCGCCGGTTGTTTGACCGGGAACTCGCTAAATTGAGGTTTAAGGTCACACAGCCTATTCACGCCGCGCTGGCCACCATCGGCGATGCCGACACGCCGGAAGGCCGCGCCTTCAACGCCGCCGACGTGATGGACCGGGTGCTGCAGATACGCCAGTACGACCGGGTGGCGTCGTTCACCACGGCCCAGGCGCTCGATGACTTGCAGCTTGTCCATGCTGGCCCGTTGCAGACGTTCCATCAAGCGGTGCTGGCGGAGGCCGGCCTGCCGTGATGCTGCGCAGCCCCGTCACCCGCCGCGCGCTGACCCTGGCCGGCCACGCCCTGGCC
>CAXTTH010000167.1:0-5353 GCA_964247035.1 uncultured Acetobacteraceae bacterium | reverse complement strand
GGGCCGCCTGGGCTACGGCCCGGTGAAGCCGGGGGACGTGGCGGGGCTGTTCGACGCCGGGTTCCTGGCGGGCGGCGGGCATGCGTTGGCCATCGGCCAGCCGGAGCGGCACCCGTGGCAGACGGCGCAGCAGCGGCTGACCTTCGCGCGCTGCGGCGTGATCGACCCGGTGTCGGTCGAGGATTACCGGGCGCATCGTGGCTATGCCGGGCTGGACCGCGCGCTCGGCATGACGGGCGAGGCGATCGTGGACGAGGTCAAGCTGTCGGGGCTGCGCGGCCGCGGCGGCGCGGGCTTCCCCACCGGGATCAAGTGGAACACCGTCCGCCTGGCGCCGGCGGACCAGCGCTACGTCGTGTGCAACGCCGACGAGGGCGACAGCGGCACCTTCGCCGACCGCATGACGATGGAGGGCGACCCGCTCAGCCTGATCGAGGGCATGACCATCGCCGCGTTGGCGGTGGATGCGGAGCAGGGCTACATCTACTGCCGGTCCGAGTACCCGCATGCGTTCCGGACCTTGCAGCGCGCCATCGCGGCGGCGACCGAGGCGGGCTGGCTGGGCGGCAACATCCGCAACTCCGGCAAGGACTTCTTCCTGGAGGTGCGGCTCGGCGCCGGCGCCTATATCTGCGGCGAGGAGACCTCGCTGCTCAACAGCCTGGAGGGCAAGCGCGGCCTGGTGCGTTCCAAGCCGCCGCTGCCGGCGATCGAGGGGCTGTTCGGCAAGCCGACGGTGGTGAACAACGTGCTGTCGCTGTCCGCCGTGCCGTTCATCCTGGCGGAGGGCGGCCAGGCGTATGCCGATTACGGCGTCGGCCGCTCCCGCGGCACGCTGGCGGTGCAGCTGGCGGGCAACGTGAGGCATGGCGGGCTGATCGAGCTGGCGTTCGGCGTGACGTTGCGCGAGATCGTCGAGACGTTCGGCGGCGGCACCGCCACGGGGCGGCCCGTGCGCGCGGTGCAGGTGGGCGGGCCGCTGGGGGCGTATTTCCCGGACAGCCTGCTCGACACCCCGATGGACTACGAGGCGTTCGCCGCCGCCAAGGGCCTGATCGGCCATGGCGGCGTGGTGGTGTTCGACGACACGGTGGATTTGTCGGCGCAGGCACGGTTCGCGTTCGAGTTCTGCGCGCATGAGAGCTGCGGCAAGTGCACGCCGTGCCGCATCGGCGCCGTGCGCGGCATGGAGGTGATCGACCGCATCGTGGCCGGTGACCGCTCCGCCAGGAACCACGCCCTGCTGAACGATCTGTGCGACACGATGGCGGAGGGCTCGCTGTGCGCGATGGGGGGCTTGACCCCTGTGCCGGTGCAGTCGGCGCTGACGCATTTCCCCGAGGATTTCGACCGCGGCGCCCGCGTGCCCGTGGCGGCTGAGTAAGGAGCGGCGCATGGCCCTGATCAAGGAACTCGATTTCGGCACGCCGATCCGCGTGTCCGACCGCACGGTGACGCTGAGCATCGACGGCCAGGCGGTGAGCGTGCCGGCCGGCACTTCCGTGATGGCGGCGGCGATGAGCATGGGCACCGCGATTCCCAAGCTGTGCGCCACCGACAGCCTGGAGCCGTTCGGCTCCTGCCGCATGTGCCTGGTCGAGATCGCCGGCCGCCGCGGCACGCCCGCCTCCTGCACAACCCCGGCGGAGGAGGGCATGGTGGTCACCACGCAGTCTGCCAAGCTGGCCGGGCTGCGCCGTGGCGTGATGGAGCTGTACATCTCCGACCATCCGCTGAACTGCCTGACCTGTGCGGCCAATGGCGATTGCGAGTTGCAGGACATGGCCGGCGCGGTCGGCCTGCGAGACGTGCGCTACGGCTTCGACGGCGAGAGCCACGCCGCCGCGCCCACGGACGAGAGCAACCCGTACTTCACCTTCGAGGGTTCCAAGTGCATCGTCTGCTCGCGCTGCGTGCGGGCGTGCGAGGAGGTGCAGGGCACTTTTGCGCTGACCATCGAGGGCCGCGGCTTCGATTCCAAGGTGTCGCCCGGCGGCATGGACTTCATGGGGTCCGAATGCGTGTCCTGCGGCGCCTGCGTGCAGGCCTGCCCCACCGCGACGCTGACCGAGAAGAGCGTCATTGCCATGGGCCAGCCGGAGCACTCCGTGGTCACCACCTGCGCCTATTGCGGCGTCGGCTGCTCGTTCAAGGCGGAGATGCAGGGCAGCACCGTGGTGCGCATGGCGCCATACAAGGACGGCAAGGCGAACGATGGCCATTCCTGCGTCAAGGGCCGCTTCGCGTTCGGCTACGCCACCCACAAGGACCGCATCACCAAGCCGATGATCCGCGCCAAGATCACCGACGCCTGGACCGAGGTGAGCTGGGAGGTGGCGATCGCCCATGCCGCCTCCGAGTTCAAGCGCATCCAGGCCACGTACGGCCGGGACAGCATCGGCGGCATCACCTCCTCGCGCTGCACCAACGAGGACACCTACCTGGTGCAGAAGCTGGTGCGCGCGGCGTTCGGCAACAACAACGTGGACACCTGCGCCCGGGTCTGCCACTCGCCCACCGGCTACGGCCTCATGGCGACGCTCGGCACCTCCGCCGGCACGCAGGACTTCGCCTCCGTGATGGACAGCGACGTGATCTTCGTCATCGGTGCCAACCCGACCGACGGGCACCCGGTGTTCGCCTCGCGCATGAAGAAGCGGCTGCGCGAGGGCGCCCGGCTGATCGTGGCCGACCCGCGCCGGATCGACCTCGTGAAATCCCCGCACGTGAAGGCGGATTACCACCTGCCGCTGCTGCCCGGCACCAACGTGGCCCTGGTCAACGCCATGGCGCATGTCGTGGTGACGGAAGGGCTGGTCGCCACCGACTACGTGCGCGAGCGTTGCGAGTGGGACGCCTTCGAGGTCTGGGCGCGCTTCATCGCCGAGCCGCGCAACTCGCCGGAGGCCACGGCGCACCTGACGGGCGTGGACGCCGAGGCGTTGCGCGCCGCGGCTCGCCTGTATGCCTCGGGCGGGGCGGCGGCGATCTACTACGGCCTCGGCGTCACCGAGCACAGCCAGGGCTCCACCACCGTGATGGCGATGGCGAACCTGGCCATGGCGACCGGCAACATCGGCCGGCCCGGCGCCGGCGTGAACCCGCTGCGTGGCCAGAACAACGTGCAGGGCTCCTGCGACATGGGCAGCTTCCCGCACGAGTATCCCGGCTATCGCCACGTCGCCGAGGACAATGTGCGCGAGATCTACGAGGAGATGTGGGGCGTGCCGCTCAACGCGGAGCCCGGCCGCCGCATCCCCAACATGCTGGACGACGCCGTGGAGGGCAGCTTCAAGGGGCTATACATCCAGGGCGAGGACATCGCACAGTCCGACCCGGACACCCACCACGTCACCGCCGGGCTGCTGGCGATGGAGTGCGTGGTGATCCAGGATTTGTTCCTGTGCGAGACGGCCAAGTACGCCCACGTGTTCCTGCCCGGCTCCTCGTTCCTGGAGAAGGACGGCACCTTCACCAACGCCGAGCGCCGCATCAGCCGGGTGCGCAAGGTGATGCCGCCGATGGGTGGGCTGGCGGACTGGGAGGCGACGGTGGCGCTGTCCAACGCGCTCGGCTACCCGATGAGCTACGGGCATCCCGAGCAGATCATGGACGAGATCGCCGCCACCACGCCGACCTTCGCCGGCGTGTCGTACCGCAAGCTGGACGAGATCGGCTCCATCCAGTGGCCGTGCAACGCCGCGGCGCCCGCGGGCACGCCGATGATGCACGTGGGCAAGTTCGTCCGCGGCATGGGCCGGTTCATGATCACCGAGTTCATCCCCACCGAGGAGCGCACCGGCGCGCTGTTCCCGCTGATCCTCACCACGGGGCGCATCCTGTCGCAGTACAACGTCGGCGCGCAGACGAGGCGCACCGAGAACAGCCGATGGCATCAGGAGGACGTGCTGGAGATCCACCCGATGGACGCCGAGGGCCGCGGCGTGCTGGACGGCGACCTGGTGCGGCTGGAAAGCCGCTCCGGCGACACCACCCTGCGCGCCCGCATCAGCGAGCGGATGCAGCCCGGCGTGGTCTACACCACGTTCCACCACCCGAGCACGGGCGCCAACGTGATCACCACCGACTTCTCGGACTGGGCGACCAACTGTCCGGAGTACAAGGTCACCGCCGTGCAGGTCCGCAAGACGAACCGCATGTCCGGCTGGCAGGAGCGTTTCTTCGAGGAAGACGTGGCGCTGACCCGCGTGGCGCAGCTCGACGCGGCGGATTGACCCGGGAGGGGTGCGATGAAGGTTGAAAAGCTGATTTCCATGTCGAACCAGATCGCCACGTTCTTCCGCTCCTACCCGGACGACGTGGCGACCGCCGGCATCAAGCAGCACCTGGTGGCGTTCTGGACGCCCACCATGGTGTCGCTGCTGGAGGACCGCCTCCAGGATGACGCGGCCGGGTCGGACCCGTTGGTGGTGCGCGCCATGCGCCGGTCCGCGCCGGAGGACAGCGTGATCGACCGCGCCGTCTCGCCGGTGCGCGAAAGCGGCGTGATGGCGAGCGACGCCGGGTAGCCATGGCCTTCTCATTGTAATCAGGTGTCCAGAGGACCTCGTCCTCTGGCGGGGTTCGGGGCGGAGCCCTGACCTGTGCTAAGGGAGGCACCCGAAGGAGCGCCGCCCTGCCCAAGGCATCGACCAGACTGCGCGGCCTGGCCGCCGCGGCCACGCTGGTGGCCCGCATGCTCCGCCTTGGCCCGCCGCCGCCGGTCTCGACGGCGGCGCGCCTGGGCAACATCCCGCCCGGCGCCTGGCCGGTTTCCGCGCCCGTGCACATTCACTGGGACGCACATCAAATTCCCAGCATCGAGGCCGCCGACGAGGGAGACCTCGCGGTGGGGCTCGGCGCGGTGCACGCCCATCTCCGCCTGGCGCAGATGGAGGCCATGCGCCGCATCGCGCTCGGGCGGCTGTCCGAGGTCATCGGCCCGGCTGGCCTGGAGCTGCACCGTGCGCTGCGGCTGATGGACTTCGGCCGCGCCGCCCCCGGCATCGAGGCCATGCTGCCCGCCGCCACGCGGCGCTGGCTCGAAGGCTTCGCGGCCGGGGTCAACCACCACATCGCCCACGCTCCGGCGCAGCCGCACGAGTTCGCCCTGCTGGGCCTGACGCCCGAGCCTTGGACGCTGCGCGACCTGCCGGCCATCAGCCGGCTCGCCTCGGCGGACGTGTCCTGGCTGGTGTTCACCCGGCTGCTGCGCGCGGAGGCCGCCATGCCCGCCGCGGAGTGGGCCGCGCTGTGGCCCGCGATGCAGGACGGCGACACGCTGCCTTGGCCCACCAGCCTGGAGGAGGCGGCGCTCGGGCTGGTGCGGGGCAGCAACTCGGCCGCCGTGCCC
>CAXTTH010000166.1:0-5369 GCA_964247035.1 uncultured Acetobacteraceae bacterium | reverse complement strand
TGCCACGGCCGAACAGCATGCCGCCCAGCCCAGCCCCAAGCAGCCCGCCCATCAGCCCGGAGGAGAAGGCGCTGCGTCCGCCATACCCGCCGTAGCCGCCGCCGAACGCGGGGGCCGGCGCGCCGAACGATGGTTCCTGCCGCGGCGTAAAGCTGCGCTGCATGGGTGCGCCCGAGAATGGTGACGTGTTGGTGGGTGGTGGTGCGGAATAGGTGAGGCCGCCGCGGCTACCCATGGATGCGCCGCCACCAGCCCGCGCCAGGACGAGCCCCGGCGTAAACGCCATGGCGACGGCAAAGGCGGCAGTGAGAAGCCGAAGGCGGAACATGACGGTCAACTCCAGGGCTGCGTCATGATATAGGGCATCGCCGGGGTGAAAAGGAGGGTGCCGCTGCGGCGGCCATTCACTGACCTGGCAACTATTTCGTGCCATGATGCGGCGCCACAGCCTGGAAACGCCCCCGATGGACATGCCAACCGAGCCCGTGATTGACCACACGGCGGACGAGCTGCACGACGCCATCGTCGCCAAGCTGCTGTACAACCAGGGCAAGACGCCGAGCCGTGCCAGCCAGCGGGACTGGTTCGTGGCCACCGCCCTCGCCGTGCGGGACCGGATCGTCAACACCTGGACCACATCAGCCGCCAGCGCGCGGGCGCGGGGCGCCAAGCGGGTGCACTACTTCTCTCTGGAGTTCCTGATCGGCCGGCTGCTGTTCGACGCTGCCGGCAACCTCGGCATCATCGGCGCGCTCCACAGCGCCCTGGCCCGCGAGGGCGTCGATCTGGACCACCTGCGCGCGATCGAGCCGGACGCGGCGCTGGGCAATGGCGGCCTGGGCCGCCTGGCCGCCTGCTTCATGGAAAGCATGGCCACCCTGGGCATCCCGTCCTTCGGCTACGGCATCCGCTACGACCACGGCCTGTTCCGCCAGTCCATCCGCGACGGCTGGCAGCAGGAGCAGCCGGAGGACTGGCTGAGCGCCGGCAACCCGTGGGAGTTCCAGCGGCCTGAGCTGTCCTACGGCGTGGGCTTCGGCGGCAGCGTGTCCGCAGCCACGGAGGGCGGCCGCATCGCCTATGCCTGGAACCCGGCCGAGACGCTGTTCGCCGTCGCGTTCGACACGCCCGTCGTCGGCTATGGCGGCGCCCACGCCAACACGCTGCGCCTGTGGTCCGCCCGCGCCGCCGACCCGCTGGCGCTCGACGCCTTCAACCGCGGCGACCACGTGGGCGCGCTGACCGACCGGGTGCGCGCCGAGGCAGTCAGCCGCGTGCTGTACCCTGGCGACGACAGCTCCGCCGGCCAGGAGCTGCGGCTGCGGCAGGAGTTCTTCTTCGCCTCCGCCAGCTTGCAGGACCTGCTGCGCCGCCACCTGGTCGAGCATGGCACGGTCAGCAACCTGGCCGAGTACGTGGCCATCCAGTTGAACGACACCCACCCGGCCATCGGCATCGCCGAGCTGATGCGGCTGCTGATGGATGTGCACGGCCTGGAATGGGAGCAGGCCTGGGCGATCACGCAAGGCTGCGTCAGCTACACCAACCACACCCTGCTGCCCGAGGCGCTGGAGATGTGGCCGGTGCTGCTGCTGGAGCGCCTGCTGCCCCGGCACATGCAGATCGTCTATCTGCTGAACGCCCGCCACCTGGACACCCAGCGCGCAGCCGGCGCGGATGACCGCCTGCTGGCCGCCCTGAGCCTGATCGACGAGTCGAATGGCCGCCGGGTCCGCATGGGCCATCTCGCCTTCCTGGGCAGCCACTCCGTCAACGGCGTGTCCGCCCTGCACACCGACCTGATGCGCCGCACCATCTTCCGCGACCTGGACACGGCGGTGGGCGGCCGCATTGTCAACCGCACCAACGGCATCACCTTCCGCCGCTGGCTGCACCAGACCAACCCGGGGCTGACGCAGCTGTTGGTGGACACCCTGGGCGACCGCGTGCTGCGCGACCCGGCGGCGCTGGAGAGCCTGGCGCGCCATGCCGATGACGCCGGGTTCCGCGAGGCGTTCCGCCGCCAGCGCTTCCCCCGCAAGGAGGCAGTGGCCCGGCTGGCCGCGGCGCAACTGGGCGTCGCCATCGACACGGAGGCGCTGTTCGACGTGCAGATCAAGCGCATCCACGAATACAAGCGGCAGCTGCTGAACGTGCTGCACGCGATCAGCCAGTACAACGCCATCCGTGCCCAGCCGACGCGGGACTGGCGGCCCCGGGTCAAGTTCTTCGCCGGCAAGGCCGCGCCGTCCTACACGCTGGCCAAGCAGGTCATTCGCCTCTCGGTCGATGTGGCGCGGGTGGTGAACCGGGACCCGACGGCGCGTGGCCTGCTGCAGGTGCTGTTCATGCCGAACTACAACGTGAGCCTGGCCGAGCTGCTGATCCCCGCCGCCGACCTGTCCGAGCAGATCAGCACCGCCGGCATGGAGGCGAGCGGCACCGGCAACATGAAGCTGGCGCTCAACGGCGCGCTGACCATCGGCACGCTGGACGGCGCTAACGTCGAAATCCGCGAGCGGGTGGGAGCGGACAACATGTTCATCTTCGGCATGACCGCCGACGAGGTGGAGTCCCGTCGCACCGCCCAAGGCCTGGACGCGACCGGCGCCATCGAAGCATGTCCCGCCCTGCGCGACGTGATCGAGGCGCTGCGCACCGGCGTGTTCAGCCCGGAGGAGCCGTCCCGCTACGCCGCCCTGGCCGACCGCCTGGCGCACGCGGACCCGTTTTTCGTCTGCGCCGACTTCGCCGCCTACGACAAGGCGCAGGAAGCGGTGGACGCCAAATGGCGCGACCCGGCGGCCTGGTGGCGCTCGGCGGTGCTGAACACGGCGCACATGGGCTGGTTCAGCTCGGACCGGACGATCGGGGAGTATGCAGCGGGGACTTGGCGGGTGGCGGGGGAAGGATAGCGGTGAGGTGTGATTCGCGGAACGCCCTTTGACGCGCAAGGCGGTCGATGTCGCCGTAGTGATCCCGGACGCAAGTCCGGTGCTGACCCTGGCGCGCATCGACCGGCTGGACTTGCTGGGCAGTTTCTCGGTGCCTATTCACGTGGTTGACCAAGTATACTACGAAATCACCAAGCCTGAGAACGATTTGGACAATCGGGTAGCAACGGCGCTCAAGCGCTTCGGTAATCAGATTCAGATTATCGAAACGAGCGTCGGCGTGGGCTTCAGCGAGAGGCGTGGCCCAAACCCGGCGCCGCGCAGCAGCAACCTCGGCGAGATTGCCGTCGATGAGTATGCAACCACCTTGGCGCACACCAACAGCGCCAGTTTCGTTCCGCTTGTCTTGTTCGAGGACCCCGACGTTTTGAGCCTGCGGATCGCGAAGCTGAAGAACGTCCACCTCATGAATACCTCAGCCTGGCTGCTGACGCTTAACCGGGAGGGTTTGCTGCCGGAGGGCCTCGATCTTGTCGAACAGATCAACCAGAGCCGAAAGACGTCCATGGTTCCGTTCGAGAAAGCTGGCCTGACCAAGAAGATACGGTCCACATGGCTGCGGAGGAGTTTTCGCGCATGATTGAAGACCTGCACGGCTGCTCGCTCGACGACGTGCTTCGGCTTCTGGAGAAGGGCAAGATCGGGCACAGCGCGGCCATGGAATGGCTGAACGTGTCCCGCTACGACGATCTGGTTGAAATCATGCATGTGAACGGCAGGCTGATGCCGGGCCACCAGCCGATGCGCGTCAGCCCTGAAACGCAGGCCTTGATCCGGGCGATCAGCCGCCCGGTGACGCCTCGAAGTTAGCTACGCAGCATACGAATGGAAGGTCGCACCGGAAACAGGACAGCAAGGCTTCGATACACGATGGGCACGTGGCAATGGCGGCTGTTCACATTGGCCAGTGCATGGCTCTGCTCGGGATGTTGTGTTTCTAACTGTAGCATTAACGATTTGCAGTTCATGTCACTTGAACCGAGAAGTCTGGCTGACACGCGCCTCGCCAACAAGCAGCTTTATCCGCTTGAGCTTCAATTCTCCACAGTGGGAAATCTGGTTGATCTTCAAGATAGCAATGATGTTGCTGGTATAAGTGTGCGCGTTTACGTTTGTGAACACGGACCTGACGGCTTTGCGAACTTTGTGGATTTCGTCAGTCCAGTCTATTTCAACGGATCATACGTCTTGCCGACCAGGCAATACAAATACAACGCACGCCTTCATGTAGTGAACGAGCGATACGACCCTGGCTTCAATGACGACAAGGGGCCGCCTTCGCTGCACAGAGACCCCGATGGCCGCATCACCTACCAGGCCCTCATCGGCATCAGATCGGAGAGCATTGACGTGCAATCGCCTGATGGAGGGCGAACGATCGTCCAACGCCCGTTGCCGCAGCCGCTGCCCGATCTCTGCTTGCGGCTGCTGAGCAGCGGATACTTTACCCATCTGCGAAGCAACGTGGTGCACATACCTGCGGATGCGGCAGGGAAGGCTGCCTTCTTCTCCCAATCCATCGCCGTCCCCCACGTTTGGCCCATTCCGCCGGCGCTCTTGCAGCAAACCGAGCAGAGCCGGGACAGCGAACAGCCCGCGGCGAAATAGTCACTCCGCCGCCGCCCGCTGCTCCACCATCTCCGCCGCCCGCACCAAATCCACCGATAGCAGCCGCGACACCCCGCGCTCCTGCATCGTCACGCCGTACAGCCGGTCCATCCGCGCCATCGTCAGGTGGTGATGCGTCACCACCAGGAACCGCGTCCCGGTCTCGCGCACCATCTCGCCCAGCAGGTTGCAGAACCGCTCCACGTTGGCGTCGTCCAGCGGGGCGTCCACCTCGTCCAGCACGCAGACCGGCGCCGGGTTGCAGCGGAACACGGCGAAGATAAGGGACAGCGCCGTCAACGCCTGCTCGCCGCCGGACAGCAGGGAGAGCGCGGCCAGCTTCTTGCCCGGCGGCTGGGCGTAGATTTCCAGCCCCGCCTGCAACGGGTCCTCCGAGCCGACCAGCGCCAGATATGCCTTGCCTCCCCCGAACATGCGGGCGAACAACGCCTGGAAGTGCCGGTCCACCGCCGTGAACACCTGCGCCAGCCGCTCGCGGCTCTCGCGGTTGATGTGGCCGATGGAGCCGCGCAGCTTGGCGATGGCGGTGCCCAGGGCCTCCTTCTCGCTGGCGATACCGGCCATGCGGGCCTCGACCTCCTCGGCTTCCGACGCCGCGCGCAGGTTCACCGGGCCCATTTCCTCCCGCTCCCGTGCCAGCCGGTCGAGCCGGCGGCGGGCGCGCTCCTCGGCTTCGGGCGACACGTCGCCGGGTGCGGGCGGCAGGGCGGCGTTGGCGCCCAGCCGGTCCAGGATGCGCTCGGCGACCGTGCCCCAGGCGTGGCTGGCCTGGCCTGACATCGCGTC
>CAXTTH010000165.1:0-5396 GCA_964247035.1 uncultured Acetobacteraceae bacterium | reverse complement strand
TCGGGCCGGAGCCGCAGCGCCGCCTCCGCGATGGCGTCGATGTCGGCCATGCACACGGCCATGCCCAGCCCCGCCAGCCGCTGCGCCGCGGCCAGCCCGATGCCGCTGGCTGCCCCCGTGACGACGGCGGCGCGCCCGGGGGCGATGGCAGGGTGGGGCATCGGCAGGCTCCTGTGCGTGAGGCCCAGACATTGGGGCGCAGCCCCCGCCTTGCATCCCGCCTTGCACCCGGCCTGACCCGGCGCGATGCTGCCGAAAACGGCCAAAGGGGAAAACCATGCCATACCCGTTCACCCGCGACGACCTCGACGCGCTCGCCGTGTGGGACACCCCCACCATCTGCAACGGCCTGGAGCTGCTGGCGCCCGAGCGCCGCGCCATCGGCTTCACCACCGAGCCGATGGTCGCCGCCGTGCCGGAAGGCCGCCCGATCGTGGGCCTGGCCCGCGTCGGCTTCATCCGCGCCAGGGAAGCCCCCCGCGCCCCCGTGGCGGACCGGCTGGACTGGTACGACTACGTGGCCGAGGCCGCCATGCCGACCGTGGTGGTGCTGCAGGACCTCGACGACCGCCCCGGCTACGGCGCCTGGTGGGGCGAGGTGCACTCCACGGTGCACAAGGCGCTCGGCGCGCAGGGCTGCGTCACCAACGGCTCGTTCCGCGACACGGCGATGCTGGCCGCCGGCTTCCAGGTCATCGCCGGCAAGGTGGGGCCGAGCCACGCCCACGTCCACATGGTCGAGTTCGGCCGCGCGGTGAACGTGTTCGGCATGAACTGCGCCCACGACGACGTGGTCCACGCCGACGCCCACGGCGCCGTGGTGATCCCCGCCGACACGGTGAAGCGCCTGCCGGACGCGATCGACCTGTGCAACCGCCGCGAGCGGGTGATCCTGGACGTGTGCACCACCCCGGGCTTCACCCCGGCCAAGCTGCGCGCCGCGGTGCTGCGCGCGGGGGAGATTCACTGACCCGGCGTCAGCCCCGCAGCGCCGCCCCGAGATAGGCGTCCGCCAGCGCCATGCCGCACCCGAGCGCGTCGAACCCGATCTCATCCTCCGGCTGCGTCAGCACCTCCAGCGCCCAGCCGAGGCCTTCCCGGCGGTAGCACTCGGCCCGCATCTGGTCCTGGTAGGCCAGCACCAGGTGCACGAGGGTTGGCAGGCTCTTGCAGAAGCGCAGCTTCTCGCCCCGGTCGTTGTCCATGGTGGAGGGCGACAGCACTTCGACGATGACGAGCGGGTCGGTGACGAAATTGCGGTCCTGCAAGGCGCCGCAGCGCACCAGCAGGTCGGGCCTTGGCTTGTAGTATTTCGTCTGGTTCTCGGACCGCTGCACCCGCATGCCGCCGAAAAAGACCTGGCAGCGGCGCGCGTCCACGGCTTGCAGCAAATGGCGGCCGATGTTGCTGACGATCTTCTCATGCGCCTGGCTCGGGTTCGTCATGCCGATGATGCGGCCGGCGACCAGCTCCCACAGCCGCGCGTCGGCTTGGCCGTCAAGGAACGCATCGAACGCCGCGATCGTGACGAGCGGCTCCTCCAACGCGAGAGCTTCGGACATCGCTCGCCCTTTCATGCCAACACGCTATGATACGATACGACTTAAAGTCGTAATGTGTCAGAAAGACATAGCACGCTTGCTGAACATTTCAGTTTGTGACGCCGCACCGTATCCAGTGACCGGCAGCATGGCCGCAACAGCGTCCGCCGGCACGTTGGCCAGTTCCTTCGGCTCCATCTTGTGGAGGGTGCCACCATAAACCCGCCCTTCCCTGAGCAGCGTCTCTGGGGCGATTTCGTCGAGGAACTCCCAGACTTGCCGGGCGAGTGCTGGGTCATCTGCCAGGGCGCGCGCGAGCGCCGGTTTTGGATAGAGCAGCAGGTAAACGTTAGCGGCCGTGGCTTGAGATCGGTTGAGGATGAACCGAAAAGGCTTTGCGCGCCGTTCAAGTCCACGCCCCATGTACGTGCAAAGAAACAGAGGCGCTGGCCGGTTCTCTTGCGCATACCAAGGCGAGCGGCGGCTGCACAGGTAGGTTTCCGACACCTTTGGCTTGCCGGTTTTGAGATAGGCCCACAGCGCTGGATAGTGTTCCTGCACTTCGCCTTCCGGCAGCCGGCAATCGAGCATGAATTTCTGATGCTGGATTTTTGGCGTGCCATCCGCCTCCGCCTCGATCACGTCCGCTTCGAGATGGCGCGGCCCCGGCAGGATCGGCCGGAAGAACTTCGCCGGTAGGCCGCGCGCTTTGATGTCCATGCGGCTCATGATGAAGAACTTGTTGTTGCCCGTGGCAAGGCCGCGCTTGATGGCGAAGAAATCCGCCAAGCGTAGCCCCTCAGTTGCCGCTTTCACCTCGGACGTGGCAAGGCCTGTCCATTTGGCGGCAGGCTGCAAGGTTGCCCTCGGCACCTGACGCGACTGTGCCGGCTCCACGAGTGTGCCGCCATAGCTAAATTCGACCGTACGATTAAGCACTGCACGGCGCTTCCGAAACCAAACGACGGCCGAGGATACAAGGGCGTCCCTGAACTGCACATCGCTCGGGTCGAAGCGATGAATGCGCAGCAACTCGACTTGATCCAGCAGATAACGTTTTACCGGCCTGCCGTAATTGACGTCCATGAACTCGCTTGGGATGAGCCAGCCGGCAACACCATCATCTGCCAGCCAAGCGTGCGCGAGACCGAGGAAATAACAGTATAATCCAGCCAGGCCTGTCATCGGCACGCCGCAAGCTGCCGTTGTTGCTGCCAGCAACCGGGCTTTTGCGGCCCTGTCTATGTGGTGGTGCCGCACGTAAGGCGGATTGCAGATGACAAGGTTAAAACGGCTTGCTGCATCGGGCGGCCGCATGACGGTAAAGTCGCCAAACGTGAGATCAAGCGCGTGAGCTTGCCATAGCGCACGCGCTGGCTCGCCATAGTGCGGATCAATCTCGATGCCGGTGGCGGTCTTGATGCGCTTTGCCGGAAATTCCCTTAACAGGGCCGCATAAAATGCGCCGGTTCCGATTGCAGGATCAAGGAAGCGGATCAGGTCCTTCGCTGGCAGCAGCGTCCGCGCATAGGCCAACATGTCGCTTGCCAGCAACGTCGGCGTGGCGAACTGCCCGAGTCGGTTGCGCTCCTTTTGCGTTTTGGCCGCATCTAAGGTGCCTTGCAGAGCGAGGCGGCGATCTTCGATGGGAACCGCCGCGTTCGTGTTCAAAGCCCGAACGCGGCAAGCTCGTCGATGCGGTGTTCCCACACCCAGTCGATGCCTTCCGCCGCCTCATAACCAAGGTAGCCGCTGTCGAAATACCCGCAAAGGAACAAGATGAAACGCACCCCTAGCCCATGGGTGGCGCGAAGCTGGCTCATCTTCACCGCCTCTTCCTTGCGCCGTTTGTTGACGTTGGCGAAATCGCCGGCCGACTTCGCTTCAATCAGAAGGGGTAGCTCGCCCGGCTTCGCCTCCTTCGGCATGACCACGGTGTCAATCGGAATGTTGATGTTCGCCCCATTTCCTTCCAGGCTCACTGGCACGTTAAGGCGGATGCTGAAAGTGCCAGGCGGCATGGCATTGAAGCGAGTTTTCGGCGGCAGCGGCTTGTAGTCCCGCGCCTTTAGCCAGTCACCAATGGCGGCAAGCTGGCGCTTCTCCTGAGCGTTGCGAATAATTGGGTTGGCCATGGCGCCGCATAAGCGGTCTGCGACAATAGTGGCAGCCCGGTGAAGTTCGGTTTCGGTGGCCGGCGTAGCGCGTCCAAGCCAGACGAAGATGTCCGGGTCGGCCATTTTCTCGATGATCGCGCCAATCTTATCAAGATCGCTTGCGAGCGCATGGGCGTTCATGCGCGGCGGCATCTTTCCTTCCTCCATGGCCTTGACCAAGGTTTTCGACACGCCAGCCAATCCCACAAGGCGATCAACGGCTATCGGCGGGCAGGTCGCCATGCGCAGAGTCGACAGCACGCCGGGATCGCGGGTCAGGATGGTGGCGGTAACGTTCGTCAGGTTGCCTGTCTTGCGCAGCGCCACCTCGACAGTGCCGGTTGTCTTGATGCGTGTCTCACGAAAGGCGGACGGTGCAAATTGCATGAACCATTTGTTGTACATATCAACCGATCTCAGGATATCGGCCTTCCAGCGGTCTGGGTTCGTGCGGTTAACAGCCAAATTGCTGCTCTCGGCCTACAATCATGAAGCCGAGCTTGATCGCTTTGGCAACCGGCTTCAATAGGCCGAAGCCGATAACCCGAAAGCCGACATCAAGCCTCTCACCAATCCCTCACCCCACCACGAACCCCTTCTCCTTCTTCAACCCCGCCACCACCGCATCCGGCAGATGCAGGTGCTGCTTGACCAGCTCCGGCGGCGCCAGCGCCATCCACTGCTGCAACGACACGTCGGAGTACCGCGGCGCCGCGAACATCTCCAGGAACTGCAGCGTCTCCTGCCCGGTGTTCTCGATGTAGTGCCCCATCGGCTTGGGCACGTAGCCCACGTCCCCCGCCCGGAAGTCGAACGTGCGGGAGTTCTGGCCGGAGGCGAACACCGTCATGCGGCCCTGGCCGCTGACGTAGTACTGCCACTCGTCTGCCAACGGGTGCCAGTGCAGCTCGCGCAGGCCGCCGGGTTCCACCTCGATGTACGCCGCGGCGATGTGGCTGGAGGCCTTGAACACCGCGCTGTCGATGATGCGCACCGTCCCGCCGGACGCCTGGATCGGCGGCGCCTCCATCATGCGGAACACGAACGGGTTGGGCACCGTCCCCCGCGCATCCGTCACCGTGTCGGCCGCGAGCGGCGGCGGGACAGGGGCGGGAAAGATATACAGTTCCTCCTTGGGAATCTCCGCGAACGCCTCCGCGGCCACGCCGAAGTTCTTGGCCAGCACCTCCTTGGGCACGTGCGCGAACCAGTCGCTGATCAGGAAGGTGGTGTCCTCCGAGAACGCGCCGCTGTCGAACACCAGCAGGAACTCGCAGCCCTGGTCCAGCGCCTGGATCGCGTGCGGCAGCCCGGACGGGAAGTACCACAGGTCGCCCTGCTTGATGTCGGCGATGAAGTTGCGGCCCTCCTGGTCGATCGCGGTGACGCGCGCGTTGCCGTCCAGCATCAGCGCCCACTCGTTCTCCTTGTGCCAGTGCATCTCGCGGATGGCGCCCGGCAGCAGCCGCATGTCCACCCCAGCGATCTCCTTGGACACCGGCAGCTCGCGGATGGTGACCTGCCGCGCCCAGCCGCCCGGCTGCAGCCGGTTGTGGCTGAGGTCGAACGGCCATTTCAGGTTGGGCAGGTCCCCGGCATCGGTGGGCGGCGGGGCGAAGATGTCCGGGTTGTCGCGCTGCAACGCCGCGTCGTGCGGCCCCGGGTCGTCCGCCCCCTTGGCCCCGCGCACCGCCTCCGG
>CAXTTH010000164.1:289-5454 GCA_964247035.1 uncultured Acetobacteraceae bacterium | reverse complement strand
TGACGACGCAGCCTGCCCCCCGCATCGCCACGCTGCCCGCAGCGAACAGGGCGGCCAGCCACGCGGTGCGCAGGGCCGGCGCGCCGGACAGCAGCAGCCCCCACAGCCCGGGCAGGAACAGCAGCCACGCGCCGATCGGCCGGTCCAGCCGCATCAGCAGCGCGTAGGGCCGCCACCCCGGCGGCAGGCGCCTCACCCAGCCGTCGGCGGCGATGTCAGTGTGGGCGCTGTCCATGCCCGCCTGATTTACAGCCGCGTCCGGCCCCTGCAATGTCGTGGGCCCGGCGCCCGCTTGACGGTGCCGCCTCCGTTGCACCATCCCTCGCCGCAACACACGTCCGAAAGCTGCGCCACGCATGTCCAACCCGTCCGAGGCCGACGCGACCCCGATCGAGTCGGTCAAGCAGCTGGCCGACTACCTTGCCGCCGGCGGCAAGCCCAAGGAGCAGTGGCGCATCGGCACCGAGCACGAGAAGTTCGGCGTCCGCCTGGACGGCCTGGCGTCCCCGCCGTACGAACCCGGCGGCATCCGCGCCCTGCTGGAAAAGATCGCCGGGCCAGAATGGGAGGAGATCACCGACGAGGGCCGCCCGATCGGGCTCAAGGGGCTGGGGCCGCACAAGGGGGCGTCCATCTCGCTCGAGCCAGGCGGGCAGTTCGAGCTGTCGGGCGCGCCGCTGGAGACGCTGCACGAGACCAAGGCGGAGCTGGACGAGCACTGCGCGACCGTGTCCGCCCTGGCGGCGCCGCTCGGCATCGGTTTCGCTCCGCTCGGCTTCCACCCCCTGATGACGCAGGCGCAGGCGGAGTGGATGCCGAAGAGCCGCTACGCCATCATGCGCCGCTACATGCCGCGGGTCGGCACGCGCGGCCTGGACATGATGCTGCGGACCTGCACCGTGCAGGTGAACCTGGACTATGCGGACGAGGCGGACATGCGCCGCAAGCTGCAAGTCTCCCTGGCGCTGCAGCCGCTGGCGACGGCGCTGTTCGCCAACTCGCCTTTCTACGAAGGCAAGCCCAACGGCCTGCTGTCCAACCGGGCCCAGGTCTGGACGGACGTGGACGCTGACCGCTCGGGAATGCCGCCGGTCATGTTCGAGAAGGATTTCGGGTTTGAACGATTGACTGAGTGGCTGCTGAGTATGCCTATGTATTTCATTCGCCGGGACGATCAGTATATGGACCTGGCAGGATGCTCGTTCCGGGACTTCATGGCGGGCCGCCTGCCCCAGGCCAAGGGCCATCGCGCCACGGTCGGGGATTTCGCTGACCATGTGACCATCGCCTTCACGGACGTGCGGGTGAAACGCTTTCTGGAGATGCGCGGCGCCGATGCAGGCACTCCCGCCATGATGCTGGCGCAGTCCGCCCTATGGGTAGGCTTGCTGTACGACGAAGCCGCGCTGGCTGCGGCATCGGCGCTCGTGAGTGCTTTTCCGATCCAAGCCTTCATGGCCTTGCGGCCCCAGGCGCCCCGCACCGGAATGGCGACGGCCTGGGGCAAGGGCACGCTGCGCGACTTGGCGCGGGAGGTGCTCGCGATCGCGCGCGACGGATTGCGCGCCCGGGCGCGCCGCCTCGACGGCGTTGACGAGACGGGCTTCATCGCGCCCCTGGACGAGATCGCCTCCGGCGGTCCGACCCAGGCGGAGCGGTGGCTCTTGCGTTACGAGACTGTTTGGCAAAATGATACTAGGCACGTTTTCAGAGAAGCCCTTATATAGGGACACATACATTTGTACTGGCGCGCCCATGAACCCTACCCTGCACGGAATGCACACCGACATGGCTGACGGAAGCCGCCTCATCGGCGCGGCCGTGCGGGGCGCCAGCGGGGCCGTCTTGCTGCATCTGCGCTTGATCGGCCAAATGGAAGCCAGGACGCCCAGCGGAGAGAGCGTGCTGCCGCTCGGCCGCAAAACCCGTGCCCTCCTCGCGATCCTGGCGCTCGCAGCGCCGCGCCCGGTCGCACGGGCGCGCCTGGCGGAGCTGCTCTGGTCCCGCCGACTGGAAGAGCAGGCCCGGGCCTCCCTGCGGCAGGAGATTCACCGCCTGGGTGAAGTGCTTGCCCCCCTTGGCGGCGAGATCGTCCGGGTGACGCGGGACCACCTGGCGCTGCGGCCGGAAGTGGTGTGGGTCGATGTGCAGCAGGTGCTGAGCGCCACCACGGCCGAGCCGTCCTCGCTCGACTTGCTCGACGGAGAGCTGCTGGACGAGTTCGACAGCATCGACCCGGCCCTGGACCAGTGGCTGGCCGGGGAGCGCGACCGCCTGCGGGACCGGGCCAGGGGCATCGTGGAGACGCTGCTGGCAGACCAGGACGCGCCCGAGGCGGTGATCCCCGTCGCGCAGAAGCTGCTGAGCATCGACCGCGCCCACGAGGGCGCCTGGCGCGCGCTGATGCGCGCCCATGCCGAACGGGGCGAGCGCAGCCTGGCGATCCAGGCCTTCGATCGCTGCCGGCTGGCGTTGGCAGACAGGCTGGATGCAGCGCCGTCGGCGGAGACCCAGCACCTGGTTGCTGAAATCCGCGCCGGAACCTTGCCCGGCCCCATGCAGCCGCGCGCGGCCGACATGCGCAACGAGACTGGCCCGATCGGGCGAAACGGCGCCAGGGTCGGCGTGCTGCCGTTGCAGATGGTCGGCACCAGCGAGGAAGAGGCGCAGCTCTCGCATACGCTGGCGGAGGAGGTCACCTCGGCATTGATGCGATTCGCGTCGATGATCGTCGTGTCGTCCTCCGCGATGGCGCAGTTCGCCAGCCGTGACGAGGAGGCGCTGCGCCGCGCCTTCGACCTGGACTTCCTGCTGGACGGCAGCGTGCAGCGCGTCGGCCGGCGGCTGCGGGTGACGATGCGGCTGCTGGACTTGCGCGAGGGCAACCAGATCGTCTGGGCCCGGCGCTTCGATCGGCAGTCCGACGACCAATTGGCGTTGCAGGATGAGGTGGCGGCCGAGATCGTGGCGCAGATCGACCCCGAGATCATGCAGGCCGAGGGCCGCCGGGCTTCCTGCTCCGCCGCCGATGGCAGCCCTTACGAGATGGTGCTGCGGGCGCTGCCGCTGATCTGGCGCCTGCGCCGGGACGAGTTCGTCCAGGCGGGGGAGCTGTTCGCGCGGACCCTGGAGCTGGACCCGGATTACGCGGCGGCCCATGCCTGGCAGGCTTACTGGGGCATGATCTGCGTCGGGCAGGGTTGGAGTGGGAATCATGGCGGCCTCGACGCCCTGACGGCGCAGACCAGCCACCACGCCGAGCGCGCCGTGATGCTCGACCCGCAGGATGCGCGCAACCTGACCATCGCCGGGCAGGTGAGGGCCTTCCTGCACCGCCGCCCACGCGAGGCGCAGGAGCTGCACGCCCAGGCGCTGGCGCTGAATCCCAACCTCGCCATGGCCTGGGGCCTGTCCGCGGTCACGCACATCTATCTCGGGGATTTCGAGGAGGCGGCCCGGCGCTTCGCCCGTTACAAGCGGCTCTCGCCGATGGACCCCATATCGTTCTTTTACGAGGCGCATATGGGCCTGCTTGAGATTCACAGGCAGGACTACGGGGCGGCGGTGATGCTTTGCCGCCGGGCCACCGAGCTGAACCCGCGCTTCCTGTGGGGGCTGCGGCATCACTTGTCTGCCCTGGGCCATGCCGGGCGGCTGGGCGAGGCCGCCGGCGTGCGCGAGCGCCTGTTCGCCATCCAGCCCGGGTGCACGGTGCAGCATGTCATCCGCGAGAGCCCGTCCGAGAACCCGGACCAGACCGAGCATTACGCCCGCGGCTTGCGCCTCGCCGGGCTGGCGGAGGGGGACTGCGGGACGTGACCATGCCGCCCAATGCGCCTTTGCACCGGGGCAGCTCTTCACGTTAAACCACGCCGTCATTCGAGAGGGCGCACCATGGCGAAGGAACAAGGCCCCAGCGCCGTCCTGCTGCTGACGCTGGCGACGGCCGGGCTGCTGGCGGAGGGCTACCGCCGCGCCCGCGGCCTTCCCCATGCGCCTGCGCGGCTGCCTTCGCCGGGCGCCGGCAAGCGGCCAGGCGGCCAGTCGCCGGGGTGGACGGCATCTAACCCGGCGCGAATCCCGGCGCGTGGCTGGTGGGACGTGGCCAAGCGCGTCGCCAACGCGTTCAACGATGACCGGCTGATGACCGAAGCCGCCGGCGTCACCTTTTACACCCTGCTCGCGATTTTCCCCGCCTTGGCCACCCTGGTGTCGATCTACGGCCTGTTCGCCGACCCGGTGACGGTGAACGACCAGATGAGGGCGATCGAGGGCATCATCCCCGGCGGCGGGCTCGACATCATCGAGCAGCAGCTCAAGGCGCTGACCGCCAACGGCCGGCACGCACTGGGCGTGGGCGTCGCCATCGGCCTGCTGACCTCGCTGTGGACCTCCAACCAGGGCATGAAGGCGTTGTTCGACGCGCTGAACATCGCCTACCACGAGAAGGAGAAGCGCGGCTTTGTCCGGCGCACCTTCATCACGCTCGGCTTCACCCTGGGCGGCATCCTGTTCATCGTCGCCGCCATGACGGCCATCGTGGTGGTGCCGATCGTGCTCAACTTCTTCGGCCTGGGCAGTTGGGGGGCGCTGCTCGTCGTGGCGGCGCGCTGGCCGGCGCTGATGGTGGTGCTGGCGCTGTTCCTGTCGGTGATCTACCGGTTCGGCCCCAGCCGCACGCAGGCGCGGTGGAAATGGGTCAGCGCGGGCAGCGCCTTCGCCGCCGTCACCTGGCTGCTGGCCTCGATCGGCTTCTCGTACTACGTCTCGAACTTCGGCAGCTACAACAAGACCTACGGCTCGCTGGGCGCCGCGATCGGCTTCATGACCTGGATCTGGATCTCGGCCATGATCGTGCTGCTGGGCGGCGAGCTGAACGCCGAGCTGGAGCAGCAGACCGGCCGCGACACCACGGTCGGCGCGCCCAAGCCGATCGGCCTGCGCGGCGCCTACGTCGCCGACGTCAAGGCCTGAAGCCATTGCCCGCGTCGCGCGAGGCTCCCATCTGCTGAGCTGACGATCCCCGGCGCACGGAGAAGCCTTCCATGGCCCAGTTCCACGGCAAGCCGCCCGGCAGCGGGGCGGGCGAGATGTCCCGGCATACGGAGCGGTTGCGCCCGGCGCTCGCCCTCTCGCCGCCGCAGATCGCCGAGGCACGCCGAGGG
>CAXTTH010000164.1:0-279 GCA_964247035.1 uncultured Acetobacteraceae bacterium | reverse complement strand
GCCCCGCGGCAGAGGCCCGCGGCACGCCGCCTGCGCCGCGCGGGGCACGAGCCGGAGCAGATCGCCGACGCCCTCGGCGTGCCGGTGGCGGAGGCCGAGAAGGCGCTGCTGCAGATGCGCTCCCCCCGGCCGGAGACGACGCGGGGCACCCTGAACGTGACGCTCGCGGCGCACCGCATCTTCATGGCCGAGCGGATCGGCAACGAGCCGCTGTGGCAGACGGTGGACCGCGTGGTGGACGAGCTGCTGCGGCTGCGCGCCGCCGCCGGGCCGCAACCT
>CAXTTH010000163.1:3781-5504 GCA_964247035.1 uncultured Acetobacteraceae bacterium | reverse complement strand
CCATTACCCCGCCCCCAATGTCTCCAACGCCGCCCGCCGGTCGAACAGCCGCAGCAGCAGCCGCGCCGCCAGCCCGCGCGGGCTTTGCAGCTTCGGGTCCCGGTCCAGCAGCACGGCGGCGTCCTGGTTGGCCATGCGCAGCATCCCGTCCTGCGCTTCCGGGTCCGACAAGCGGAACCCCGGCAGGCCGGATTGCCGTTTGCCCAGCAGGTCGCCGCCGCCGCGCAGCCGGAAATCCTCGTCGGCGATCACGAAGCCGTCCTCCGTGTCGCGTAGCAGGGTCATGCGGCGGCGGCCGGTGTCGGTCAGGCCGTCCTCGTGCAGCAGCAGGCAGTAGCTTTGCGCGGCGCCCCGCCCGACCCGGCCGCGCAACTGGTGCAGCTGGGCCAGGCCGAAGCGGTCGGCGTGCTCGATCACCATGACGCTGGCGCCGGGCACGTCGACGCCGACCTCGATCACCGTGGTGGCCACCAAGAGCCGGATATGCCCGGCGGTGAACGCCGCCAGCGCCGCGTCCCGCAGCCCGGGCTCCTGCTGGCCGTGCGCCAGGCCCACCCGGTCGCCGAAGCGGGCGCGCAGCGCGGCGAAGCGGTCCTCCGCCGCGGCCAGGTCGGTCAGCAGGCTCTCGGACACCATGGGGCAGACCCAGTAGACCTGCTCGCCGCGGTCCAGCGCGCGGCCGATGCCGTCGGTCACGTCCTCCAGCGTGGCCAGGGAGTGCAGGGTGGTGCGGATCGGCTGGCGGCCGGCGGGCTTCTCGGTGAGGCGGCTCACGTCCATCTCGCCCCATTGCGCCAGCAGCAGCGTGCGCGGGATGGGGGTGGCGGTCATCACCAGCAGGTCGGTGCGGGCGCCCTTGCCGCCCAGCAGCAGGCGCTGCTCGACGCCGAAGCGGTGCTGCTCGTCGATCACCGCGAGGCCGAGGTCGCGGAACTCGACGTGCTCCTGGAACAGCGCGTGGGTGCCGACCACGATCGGCAGCCGGCCGTTGCCTAAGCCCAGCAGCAGGTTACGCCGCTCCGCTCCCTTCACCGAGCCGGTCAGCAGCCCGACCGGGCAGGGGGCCAGCTTGGCCAGGGTGCGCAGATGCTGCTTGGCCAGCACCTCGGTGGGCGCCATCAGCGCCGCCTGCGCGCCGGCCTCCACCGCGCCCAGCATGGCCAGCAACGCCACCAGCGTCTTGCCGGAGCCCACGTCGCCTTGCAGCAGCCGCAGCATCCGGCGCGGGGCGGCCATGTCGGCGTCGATCTCGCCCAGGGCGCGGACCTGGCTGGGCGTGGGCGCGAAGCCGAAGCGCCGCAGCGCCTGCGCGCGCAGCCCCCCCGTGGCGAGCAGGCTGCGGCCGGGGCGGTGCTTCTCGCGCGCCTTCATCCAGGCCATGGCGAGCTGGTGCGCCAGCATCTCGTCGTAGCCCAGCCGGGCGCGCAGCAGCGCCGTGGGCGGCTCCCGGGGGGCTTGCAGGCCGAGCAGCGCGTCGCGGAAGCTGGGCCAGCCCTCGCGCCGCAGCAACGGGGCGTCGTGCCACTCCGGCAGGTCCGGCACCCGGCCGATGGCGGCGCGCATGGCGCTGCGCAGCTCGCGGGCGGACAGCTTGGCCGTCATCGGCCACACCGGGTCCACCGGCGGGATCAGCGCCGCGTCCTGCGGCGGCACGGCGTAGGCCGGGTCCTTCATGGTGAGCCGGCTGCCGAACGCCTCCACCCGGCCGTTGACCAGCAGCTTG
>CAXTTH010000163.1:0-3744 GCA_964247035.1 uncultured Acetobacteraceae bacterium | reverse complement strand
AGCGGTTGTGGGCTGCATCCGTACGGGTATTGCCGGCGCGCAGCAGGGAAGCCAGCCGCTGCTTCTCCCAGATGGCCAGCTCGGCGAAGGCGGTGCCGTCCGTCACCCGGATGCGGTGGGGATGGCTGGCGCGGGCCGCCGGCTCGTGCCCCACCACGTCCACCGCCCACGTCACCACCGCACCCGGCGGCGTGTCGCGCAGGGTGGCGCGGGCGCGGCGGTCGATGAAGCTGTCCGGCAGGTGGAACAGCAGGTCGCGCACCCGGCCGCCGGCGAGGCGCGCGAGCTTCTCCGCCGTGGCCGGGCCGACGCCGCGCAAATCCGACACGGGGGCGAGCAGGGGGGCGCGCGGGTCGTCCAAGGGGCGGCGGAGTCCTTGAGGGCAGGCGGCTATAGGCCAGGGCGGCGGGGCCTCCTTGCCACCGGCGCCTGCGCTGCGTAGGCAGGCGTCCCCGAGGGAAGGACTCACGCCATGGACGACATCAAGGCCGGTGCGGCCAAGCACCACGAGGACGCGGCGCACCACCTGGAGATTGCCGCCAAGATGCACCACGACGCGGCCAAGCAGTGCCAGTCCGGCAACTTCGCCAAGGCGCAGAGCCTGGCCACCTCGGCCGCCGAAGCCGACACGGTGGCCAACCGGCACGCGCTGGAGGCGGTGGACCTGTATCGCCACCACGCGGAAGAGGTCGCTGGGCGGGATGCCGAGCTGGCGAGCGAGGCCGCCGCGCGGGCGGCCAAGCAAGAGGCCAAGGCGGCGGAGGGCTGAGCCGCCGCGCGTCCCGCTAGACCGCTGCCCGTGCCGCGACCATCATGTCGTTGAACGTCGTGTAAAAGCTGGCGTAATCCCCGCTCGCCTCAGCCAGCCGCTGCCGCTTGACCCGCTCCACCAGGATTTCGGCCGCCTGCGGATGGGCTTCCAGCAGCGCCATCGTCTCGGCGATGTAGTCCTTCAGCGGCATGGCCGCCGGGTCGCTGGCCTGGCGCTCCCCGGTCAGCCCCGTTTGCACGTAGGGCGGCGCCAGCTCGATCACCTGCACTGCCGTGTCCTTGAGCTGGGTGCGCAGCGACTGCGTGTAGGAATGGATCGCCGCCTTGGTGGCGCAGTAGGTCGGGTTCAGCGCCAGCGGCACGAAGGCGAGGCCGGACGAGACGGTGAGGATGGCGGCGCGCGGCTGTGCCAGCAGGGCCGGCAGCAGCGCCGCGGTGAGCCGGATCGGCCCCAGCAGGTTGGTCGTCACCGTTGCCTCCGCATCGGCCACGTCGCTGTCCCGCAGCCGCTCCGTCCGCATGATGCCGGCGTTGTGGATGACGGCGTTCAGCGCCGGGGCCTCGCGCGCGAGCTGCCCGGCGACCTGGCGGATGGAGTCGGCGTCGCCGATGTCGAGGGTCGCCGTCCGCATCCCCGGGTTCGCCGCGGCAACCTCGTCCAGCGACGCCTGGCGGCGGCCGGCGACGATGACCTGGTTGCCGCGGGCGTGGAACGCCTCCGCCAGGGCGCGGCCGATGCCGGAGCCGCCGCCGGTGATCAGGATGGTGTTGCCGTTCATGTGCATGGTGATTCTCCTCATCCCGCCAGGTGGGCGCTGCCCGGACGATGGGAAAGAAGGCACCCGAACGTGCTATACTTACCGAAAGGAGAGTGAGGCATGAGCCAAGCGAGGCAGGCCCGGCCGCCTTTGCCGGACGAGCGCGACCCGGCGCTGGACGACCTGGTGCGCGAGATCATCGGCCGGGTGGCGGACAAGTGGACCATGCTCGTGCTGGAAACGCTGGAGCAGCACGGCCGGGTGCGTTTCACCCGGCTGGGCGCGCTGGTCGGCGGGGTGAGCCAGAAGATGCTGACCAAGACGCTGCGCCAGATGGAGGCGGACGGGCTGGTGGTCCGCAGGGTGTTCCCGGTGGTGCCGCCGCGGGTGGACTACGAGCTGACGGAGATGGGCGTGAGCCTGGGGGCGGCGTTCTGCGGGGTTTGGCTATGGGCGGAGCAGCACCGGGGGGCGATCATGGCGGCGCGGGAGGCGTTCGAGCGTGGGCGAGATGATCTGGTGGCCTGAGAGGCTTGTGCTCGATGCTGCTGGGCGGCAGCCTTGCCCAATATCGTTGCTGGCCTTGATGAGCAGTGTCGCCGGCTGCCAAGGGAGGATTGCTGCGAGCGGAGGGCTTGTGGCCTAGACGAAGCGGAAATTGGACGCGTGCAAGGAGGTTTCCGGCACGTTGCCCAAGAAGAGACTGGTTCCACCATGGCCAAGCGTTACGGCCGTGTCCGACGGGCTTGCTGCAAAGAGATGAAGGTCGGTAAAACTCGCGGCCTGGGTGGCCTGAACCTGTATGATGTCGGTGGCAGGGTTGAAACCAATAACGTTGGCGCCGCCAAGGCCGGCGGCGTTGTAGGTGAAAACGCTTTCCGGTTGGCCTGCGAGAAGAGCGTCGTTGGAGTTCAGGCTATAGACAAGGTCAGGGCCGCTGCCCGATAGGGTTTGGGGCGTTATGACGATGCCGCCCTCTGAAAAGGCTGGGGCCGGCCCTCCAGAAAGCTCTCCAAGCTCTGTCTGCAAGGTCGTTGCCGGGACGCCAGAGGCGAGTTCGGAACGACCTGCGGCGAGTTCGGCAGCGTTCGCAGCATGGCCAAGTGCTGATTGGTAAGCGTTCGAGATGTCGTTCGTCGCCTCATGGCTGTTGACGAATGCTGCGAGGATGGAGGACTGCGAGCCTCCTTCTGCAAGGTATTGCGTGTAGTAAGCCAGTCCGCCGCTATCCGGGGTGCGGCCCAGGATCGTCTGATAGGTGTGGGCCAGGGCGCTCTGCGCTTCGGTGCTTGCTGCAATGCCGGCCTTGACCGCCGCCAGGATTCCACTATTCCCGAGATACTGCTCGTAGTAGCCTTGGCCGGCCTGGTCCGGAGCGCGGCCAAGTTCGTTTTGGTAGATGGCGGCGATATCCGCTTTCACTTCCGGACTCGTTGCCGCGCCCGCCCGCAACACGGCCAACGATCCACCTTGAGCGAGGTATTGCGTGGCGTTTGCCTGCCCGGCGCTGTCCGACGCCCGGCCCAACTCAGTCTGGTAGAGGTTGGCGATATCGGATTGCGCCTCAGGGCTTGCGGCGAGCGAGGCTGCGACTTGCGCAAGCGTCACCCCGTTGCCCACTGCCGCAACGGCGGCGGCCAAGCCAGCAGTATCAGCAGGCCGGTCGAGCACCGAGAGGTATAACGCCGATATCGAGTCCGAAACCGTCATGCTTGCCTCTAATTTGAGACAGATTTGCTTGAATGAGAAATATTCTACAAATAATTACCAGTCAAGGTCATTCCCAGCGGTCAGGCTTGCGGCAGCAGGCGGGTTCTGTTCGCCGTTTGGCGGCGGAGACAATGGGCGTAATATTCCCTTGGCCTCCTGAACAGGCTGATGGACGGAGTGACGGTGAAGCTGGCTGCATTTCCCATAGGCTCCGCTGCCGGCGTCGCCCTGCTCGCCCTGGCCTGCCTGCTCGCCCCGCTCTATGCGGCGCGCATCGCCCGTTCCGACCCGTTCCGCTCCGCCGTCGAGGCCACGGTGCAGCGGGCCGGCCAGGGCGTGCCGGTGCTGGCGCAGAACACCGCCGGGCTCGGGCTCGGCTCCACCCCGATCGGCCCCGCCTGGGCGGGACAGTATCCGCTGGGAGCTGACGGGCAGGGCCGGGACGGGGCGGCCCGGCTGCTGTATGGCGGGCGCACCTCGCTCGGCGTTGCGGCCGGCGCCACGG
>CAXTTH010000162.1:0-5521 GCA_964247035.1 uncultured Acetobacteraceae bacterium | reverse complement strand
CGCCGCCGCACATCGCATCATCAAACAAGCCGGGTTGTGATGGTCGGCTCTGAGAAAGCAGGCGCGTCTTCAACGTATTGTCCAGGATAATGGAGTCCCACAACTCACCGAGTTTGGGGTCCGGCAGAGCTCGCATCCGTTGGATGCCTTTGGGCAGTGACATGTCGTTCACGGACAAGCGCTCCTGAACGACACCTGAGGCCAGTGTCGCATGCGTGAGGGTGGCGCATATGCAATTGCGGATGAACCGGCGGACACGAGCGTATCCCGCATTTTCGGCATAGGGGTATAGGCAAGGCTGGACATAGCAGCTCCTATTTCGCCCACCGGGCACATGCCAATCGAGTCGCTAGTGCAAGTACTACAGCCGACCCGCTCGCGCCATGTCAATAAGAGAAACAGCCTGCACTGCTTATAAAATCTATGTGACTGTACAAGTGCAGCCAAACGGCTCCCATGCTGCCGATGGCCACCCGTCCGTCATAGCCATCCCTCTGCCCTGGACTGCATGGGCACGAGTGTCGGAAAGTCCTATCCGACTGATTCAATCTGCCGGATTGCACGACATTGCATGCATCAGTATGGCAGACTTAAAAACTTAAACGGTTACGTTCGTCAAAATCCAATCAGGAATTGCGTGAGTAGTTTATCTCACTCACGCTATAAGCCGATACTTAGCCGTTCGATTCGCGAGTATTGCTAGCGATGCTTCGGTTAGGACGACCAAGCAGACGCGCGAGTCTGAGTGTCATGGCTTGGGCGCTCACACCATAGGAGCGCGCAATTTCACCAACACCTTCGACTTCCTCTAGGTCAATTGAACCTGCCCTGATATCCGCCGAGAGCATATGCTCCGGCATGAGCAACGACGCGGCAAAGAAGTTGGCTTCGACTTCCTCCACGTTTATACCCTTTGATGACTCGTCTGACCTGAGATTAACGCGAAAGTCGCGGTCGTAGCGTATCTCCTGGCCCTCATGCAGCAACAAGTGCCCGAGTTCGTGCGCAATGGTGAAGCGCCTGCGCGTTTCAGGCTGAGTGCTGTTCACCCCGATGATGTTTCCCCTTGGCGAGCGCACGAGGATGCCCGAGACCTCCTGCAGGTCGGTAGTTCGGATGTAGCAGCCTTGGGCAGCCACGATGCGCTTTATTGGGATAGGCGGTTTTGTAAGACCCGCCTCCGTAAGAAGACGGTTGGCCAAGCGCTCCACGTATGAGAAGCGTGGCCTCTGAGATGTCACGAACCCGCTACCACATCTTCGAAGAACAAGCGCACTATGGGCGGCATGTCAGGCCGGGTTCCCGAGTTGCTACCATTATGGATGTTCGTGGGAGGCAGAAGGTGCGACACCTCGGTGCCGAGCGCCTGGGAAATGGCAACGAAGAGATGCAGAGGAACAGCCTGCTTGCCTGCCTCCAGGTTGGCGATGGAGGCTCTGGAAAGTCCAACTTGCGCGGCCAACTCGTCCTGCTTCAAGCCAGCACCCTCGCGCAGGGTACGTAGCTGGCCGCCAACGTGGCTGTAGAACAGCCCGTTCGCCCCGATGCGTGTCTTCGCCATCGCCGCCCTCCGCCCCAACGCTTAATGCCCGTAACGTGTCGCTCGTAGTTACGTCAACTAGGGAAACATTATGGGCCACCAGCAAAGGTAGGATGGCTCCCTCGACCCGGGGAGCGCCACATCCGACAAGAGCGCTGATACCGGCGTTTGCCTGGTCATAGAAAACGTTGGTTGAAACTGCGGCCTGGTTGCCTTTCAACACACGGACGCGAACCTGATGTTCGGCTCCTTTGAACGCCAGGGTTTCGCGGTCGTAGCTGAGTTGCAGAGGACCGACTCCCATCGTGCTTTCCACGACATAAGGCAATTGCGATACGCCGAAACTATGATTGCCGGTCCCGAATGCCGCGCCGTTGATGGCGATGACGAACGTCTCCTGGGGCGCGATGACACCGTTGCGGCGGAAGGCGGCCGCCTGTTTCATCTTCGCGTGGCGTGCGCTGGTCCACCGCAGCAGAATGCTGTCATGCGGGACGTAGCCGGACGAGCACCGCCAGTCCGCATCCGGTGCCAGACTGGAGTCCTGGCCTTTGGTGATGCAGGTGGCCTCCACCCAAAGCACCTGGCCATCCTTCTCGCAGTGGAAATCGGGCCGCCTCGCAGTGGAAATCGGGCCGCCCATCCTGGCTGAGCGAGGTGACGCGGTAGCCGCATGCAATCAGGTGGCGAGCAAGCATCATCTCCTAGGCACGCTGGAGAAAGGCCCTGTCATCGCCCTTGGTCAGCTCACGGACGAAATGGGCATGCGCCAGGTAGTCTTTCCAGAGGCCGAGGAAGTAGGCCTTCCAACCAGGGTCGGCAGGCAAACCGTTCAGGAAGGCACGAACCTGCTCATCCCATCTCAAGTGAATTGAGGTTGGCATTGCAGCTGAAGGTGTGCGGTCGGGCATGAAAACTACCGCTGCCAAGGCGAGACTGGACGCGACGCAACCCGGCAGTCTCCGGAATTACGCCTAAGTCTCCCGAATTGCGCGCGCCTACACACACCCTCAAACGTCCAGGTTAGCCACTCTCAAGGCGTTGCCCACGATAAAGTCCCGACGCGGCTCCACCACGTCGCCCATCAACGTCGAGAACACCTCGGCTGCATCCTCCACGTCGCCCACCCTCACCTGCAACAGGGTGCGAATCGTCGGGTCAAGCGTGGTTTTCCAGAGCTGGTCAGGATTCATCTCGCCCAATCCCTTGAACCGCTGGATGGACAAGCCTTTGCGGCCCTGCTGCAAGATGCGGTCGAACGCGCTCGCCGGGCCGGGAACGCTCACGGTGTCCCGATCCAGCTTCAGCGCGGCAGGTTGGCCGAACTTCTGCGCCATCGCATCGCGCCGGTCGAACAGCCAGCGCGCCTCGGCACTGCGCAGCGACCCGGCGTCGATGCGATGCCAGTCCGCCACGCCGCGCACCGTGCGCCGCATCGTCAGGCCACGCTCGTCAGCATCGACCACCCAGCCACGTTCGGATGGGGCCGAGATGGCTGCCAGCCGGTCGGCCAGGTCGGCCCGTTCTCCTATCGTGCCGGCATGGTCGGCCGTCAGCACCCCGGCGATCGCCGCCTGTTCCAGCAGCGCCGTCGGCACGGTGCTCGACAGGCGGCGCAGGTTCAGCCAGGCCTCGCGCAGGAACTTGGCCTCCCCCGCCAGCGCGTCGCCTTGCAGCGCCTCCCCGCCGGCGTAGGTCAGCACGGCTTCGGCCAGCGCCTTATCCAGCAGGTAGCCTTCCAGCGCCGCCTCGTCCTTGATGTAGCGCTCGTCCCGGCCGCGGGTCGCTTTGAACAGCGGCGGCTGGGCGATGTACAGGTATCCGCGTTCGATCAGCTCAGGCATCTGGCGGAAGAAGAACGTCAGCAGCAAGGTGCGGATGTGGCTGCCATCCACGTCGGCGTCGGTCATGATGACGATGCGGTGATAACGCAGCTTGCTGATGTCGAAGCCGCCCTGCTCCGGCTCGCCGCGGCCGATGCCGGTGCCGAGTGCCGTGATGAGCGTGCCGATCTCGGCCGAGCCCAGCATACGGTCAAACCGCGCGCGCTCCACGTTCAGGATCTTGCCCTTCAGCGGCAGGATCGCCTGGTACTTGCGGTTGCGGCCCTGCTTGGCGGAGCCGCCGGCGCTGTCGCCCTCGACGATGAACATCTCGGCCTTGGCGGCATCGCGCTCCTGGCAGTCGGCGAGCTTGCCGGGCAGGGTGCTCACGTCCAGCACGCCCTTGCGCCGGGTCAGCTCGCGAGCCCGGCGGGCAGCCTCGCGCGCGCTGGCCGCGTCCATGACCTTCTGCACGATGGACTTGGCCTCGCGCGGGTGGGTCTCAAACCAGTGGCTCACCGTGTCGGCCACGGCGGCCTGCACCACCGGCTGCACCTCGGAGCTGACCAGCTTGTCCTTGGTCTGGCTGCTGAACTTGGGGTCCGGCACCTTGACGGACAGCACGGCGGTCATGCCCTCGCGCATGTCCTCGCCGACCAAGGCCACGTCCTTCTTGCCCATGCCCTCGGCATACTTGGTCACCACGCGGGTCAGCGCCTGGCGGAAGCCGGCCAGGTGGCTGCCGCCGTCGCGCTGCGGGATGTTGTTGGTGAAGCACAGCATGGTCTCGTGAAAGCTGTCATTCCATTCCAGCGCGAACTCGACGCGGATGCCCACCTGGCTCTCCAGCGTCGTCACGCTGATCGGCTCGGCCAGCACGGGCACCTTAGAACGGTCGAGGTAGCGGACAAACTCGACCAGGCCACCCTCATAGTGAAAATCGGTTTCCTGCACGGGGGCATGGCGCTCGTCGCACAGCCGGATGCGCATGCCGGAGTTCAGGAACGCCAGTTCACGCATCCGCTTCTCCAGGATGGCATACTCGAACTCAGTCTTGGTGAAAGTGCCGGGGCTTGGCTTGAACGTGACCTCCGTGCCGGAGTGCTCGGGGCTTGGGCCCACCACCTTCAGCGGCGCCACGGCGTCCCCGTTGGCGAAGCCAATGAAATGCTCCAGCCCGTTGCGCCAAATGCGGACATGCATCCAGTCGGACAACGCGTTGACCACGGCGGCACCCACGCCGTGCAGCCCGCCGGACACCTTGTAGCTGTTCTGGTTGAACTTGCCGCCGGCGTGCAGCCGGGTCAGCACCACCTCAGCGGCGGATACGCCCTCCTCGTGGTGAATGTCGGTCGGGATGCCGCGGCCATCGTCGCGCACCGTCACCGAGCCGTCCGCGTT
Source organism: uncultured Acetobacteraceae bacterium (assembly GCA_964247035.1). Lineage (GTDB taxonomy): Bacteria > Pseudomonadota > Alphaproteobacteria > Acetobacterales > Acetobacteraceae > LMUY01. Next base: position 757 of record CAXTTH010000162.1, on the reverse strand, counting down.
CAGCGTCAGCGAGCAACTGGTGGCGAACCCGGCCTGCGCTTCGTCCACCGCGTTGTCGATGATCTCGAATGCCATGTGGTGCAGGCCCGAGCCGTCATCCGTGTCGCCGATGTACATGCCGGGGCGCTTGCGGACCGCGTCAAGGCCACGCAGCACGGAAATGGAGTCGGCGCCGTACTCGGCGCTGCCGGGGGTAGCTTCGGGCAGGGATGCGGCGGGATCGGACATGCCGTGAGGAGACTCCGGGTCGGTCGGGGCAAGCCCAGAATATAGGCGTTCAAGCCCGCTTTAGACAGCCCTGGGCGGGGGAAAGCTGGCATCCGGCAGCAGCTCGCCATTCCCGGTTTGCCAACCCTCCGCCAGGCCCTGGAGCGGCGCGAACGCCTGCGCGTCCGTGCCCGTCAGCAGCACCGTGCCGCCGACGGCGCACAGCGCGTCCAGCAGGTCCCGCCGGCGCGCGGCGTCCAGATGGACGGTGGGCTCATCCAGCAGCAGCACCGGCGGGACCCCGCGGGCGGCGGTGACAAGGGCGGCATGGCCCAGCACCACGCCCAGCAGCAACGCCTTTTGCTGCCCCGTGCTGGCGAGCCCCGCAGGCAGTCCTGTGACGGCATCGGACAGCGCCATGTCCGCCCGGTGCGCGCCCAAACTGGCGGACCCGGCGGCGGCATCCGCAGCCCGGGCATCGTGGAGGGCAGCGCGCAGCCAGTCCTCCACCGCGAGCGCCGGGTCGGTGGCGAGCCGGTCGGCGATCGGG
>CAXTTH010000161.1:0-5544 GCA_964247035.1 uncultured Acetobacteraceae bacterium | reverse complement strand
GCAGATGTCCCAGTCGCTCGGCGTCTCGGTGCAGCCCGGCGAGGGCGAGGGCCAGGGCGACGGCCCCGGCGACCAGATGGCGCAGGATGACGGCCAAGGCGACGGCCAGGGTCGCGGCGACCGCGACGCCGAGGCGGGCGATGGCCAGCCCGGCGACCAGCAGGCCGACGCGGAGCGCGACCCGCTGGGCCGCTCGACCAGGGACGGCGCCTCCGGCCGTGCCGACGGCGACGGCCTCCATGTGCCCGACCAGATGGCGCCGGCCCGCACCCGGGAGATCCAGGCCGAGCTGCGCCGCCGCGAAGGCCAGCGGACCCGGCCGCAGGGGGAGCTGGACTACATCGACAGGCTGCTGAAGTCATACTGAGGCAGCCTGCCCAAGGAACCTGGAGCAACCCGATGGACGATCTGCTCGCCACCCGCCGCACCCTGCTGCTCGCCCCGCTCCTGGCCGCGCTGCCGACGATCTCTGCCGGCGCGGCCGGCGTGGACCCGAGCATGACCGTCGTGCGCCTGCCCGATCAGGTTGCCTGGGAACGGCTCTACAACTTTCCGCCCGGCGCTGCGGAACAGGCGCTGATGCAGGGCAAGCCTTCCGACCCCGGGCAATACTTCGTCCTGATCCGCTGGCATCCCGGCTACATGAGCGCGCCGCACTGGTACGAGACCGACCGCCTTTGCGTCGTGCTGTCCGGCACTTGGTGGGTGGCCAGCGGCGAGGATTTCGCGCCGGAGAGCACGGTGCCTGCCCCCGCCGGCAGCTTCATTCGCCGGGTCGCGAGGACACCGCATTATGATGGCGTGCAGAAAAGCGGGAGGGAGCCGGCGGTCATCGCGATCTCAGGAATCGGGCCGATCACCTATCACCTGAGCGACGCCAGCAAGCCAGGTTGGCGGGAGGTTTAAGGATGGCGACGGGAAGTTAGCCAGCCGCCGAAACCCGCCCAGCCACCGCGTCCAGCTTGGCCATCAGCGCCGGGTTGCGCGCTTCGGGCGGTGTCACGATGGCGAACTCCAGCGCCCGGTCGCACCCGGCGGGGCAGGGGCCGCGGGGAGCGCCCAGCAGGGGGATCACGGCCCCCACCAGCGCGCGGGCGTTGGCGGCGTTGCTGGCCATCACCGCCATTACCTGATCCACCGTGACATGGCCATGGTCCGGGTGCCAGCAGTCGAAATCCGTCACCATGGCGACCGTCGCGTAGCAAAGCTCGGCCTCGCGGGCGAGCTTTGCCTCCGGCATGTTGGTCATGCCGACCACGCTGCACCCCCAGCTACGGTACAGCTCGCTCTCGGCGAGGGTGGAGAATTGCGGCCCTTCCATCACAAGGTAGCTGCCGCCCCGCGTCACCGGCAGGTCCAGGCCACGGGCAGAGACCTCCAGCGCGTCGCCCAGGCGGGGGCAGACCGGGTGCGCCACGCTGACATGCGCCACGCAGCCATCGCCGAAAAAGCTCTTCTCCCGGGCGAAGCTGCGGTCGATGAATTGGTCCACGATGACGAAGTGGCCCGGCGCATACTCTGCCTTGAGGCTGCCCACCGCCGACAGCGAGAGCACGTCCGTGACGCCGGAGCGCTTCAACGCATCGATGTTGGCGCGGTAGTTAAGATGGCTCGGCGACAGGCGGTGGCCGCGGCCGTGCCGGGGCAGGAACACGCACTGCACCCCGGCCAGCCGGCCGAACAGCAATTCATCGGACGGCTCGCCCCAAGGGGTCGCGATGCGCCGCCATTCCTTCTCCTCCAGCCCCTCGATGTCGTACAGGCCGGAGCCGCCGATGATGCCGATCACCGGCTGGATGCTGTCCATGCCCGGGCCCTAGTGAACGTCGGCCCAGATCTTGCGCTTCACCGCGTAGGTCACGGCCGTCATGCCGGCCAGGAACAGCACGATCCGCACGCCCATTCGCTTGCGCTGCTCCATCTCCGGATTGGCCATGTAGGTCAGGAACATCGTCACGTCATGCGACTCTTGCTCCAAGGTGGCCTTGGTGCCGTCGGCGTAGGTCACCTGGTCATCATGCAGCGGCTGCGCCATGGCGATCTGGCGGCCGGGAAAATAGACATTGTAGTTCATCCCGTCCGCCATCTTCATGCTGGCCGGCGGGTCCTGGTAGCCGAGCAGCAAATCCTGCACGTACGTTGCCCCACCCTCACGCGCCTTCTCGATCAGCGAGTGGTCCGGCGGCAGCGCGCCGTTGTTCGCGGCCCGCGCCGCCTTGTCGTTCGGCCAAGGCGAGCGGAAATGGTCCGACGGCAACGCCGGACGGTCGACCGGCTGGCCCTGGTCGTCCGTGCCGCCGGGCACGGTGATGCTGGAGGCGAACGCCTTGACCTGCTCCGCCGTCAGCCCTATACCTTGCAGGTTGCGGTAGTAAGCCTCCTTCATGGAGTGGCAGTTGGAGCAAACCTCCTGCCACACCTGAAGGCCTCGCTGCGCAGAAGCGCGGTCGTACGTGCCGAACGGCCCGTCGAACGACCAGTTGACCTTGGGTAGCGCCTCCGGCTCGGATTGCGCCATAGCTAAGCCCGGCGCAGCCAGGGCGGTCAGGAAAGCGAGAGAGGCCAGCCGCATCACGACTTGTCCATCGGCTTGGCCGCGGCGCCCTGCGGCAGCGGCCCGCCGCCACCGCCGGGGTTGCGCGGCACCAGTACCGGGCGGCTGATGCTCTCCGGCAGCGGCAGCGGGCGCTCCAGCTTGCCCAGCACCGGCAGCAGCACCAGGAAGTGCAGGAAGTAGTATGCGGTCGCCACCCGGCCCAGCACCACCCAGATGCCTTCCGGACGGTGCGCCCCCACTTCGCCGAGCACGAACAGCGACACCACCAGCACGATCACCAACTGGCGGTAGATCGGCCGGAAGCGCGCCGAACGGACCGGCGAGGTGTCGAGCCAGGGCAGCAGGAACAGCACCGCGATGGCGCCGAACATCAACGACACGCCGCCGAGCTTGGACGGCACGGCGCGCAGGATGGCGTAGAACGGCAGGAAGTACCACTCCGGCACGATCTCCGCCGGCGTCACCAGCGGGTTGGCCGGGATGTAGTTGTCGGCATGGCCCAGCAGGTTCGGCGCGAAGAACACCAGCAGCGCGAACACCAGCAGGAACACGCAAATGCCGACGCTGTCCTTGATGGTGTAGTACGGGTGGAACGGGATGGTGTCCTGCGGGCTCTTCACGTCGATGCCCAGCGGGTTGTTGGACCCGGTGATGTGCAGCGCCACGATGTGCAGGAACACCACGCCGGTGATCATGAACGGCATCAGGTAGTGCAGCGCGAAGAAGCGGTTGAGCGTCGGGTTGTCGACCGAGAAGCCGCCCCACAGCCAAGTCACCACGCTCTCGCCCACCAGCGGGATGGCGGAGAACAGGTTGGTGATGACGGTGGCGCCCCAGTAGCTCATCTGGCCCCACGGCAGCACGTAGCCCATGAACGCCGTGGCCATCATCATCAGCAGGATGACCACGCCCAGCATGAACAGCAGCTCGCGCGGCGCCTTGTAGGACCCGTAGTAAAGCGCACGGAAGATGTGGATGTACACCACGATGAAGAACATCGACGCGCCGTTGGCGTGCACGTAGCGCAACAGCCAGCCGTAGTTCACGTCCCGCATGATGCGCTCGACGCTGTCGAACGCCATGCCGGTGCTGGCGGTGTAGTTCATCGCCAGGAACACGCCCGAGGCGATCATGATCGCCAGCGTGATCATCGCCAGCGCGCCGAAGTTCCAGAAGTAGTTGAAGTTCTTCGGCGTCGGGAACGTGCCGTACTCTTTCTGCATCATCGTGATGAGCGGAAGTCGGGTGTCGATCCAGTTCAGGACGGGGTTCTGAACGTCGCTTTTATGCAATCCGGCCATGGTGCTCTCCCTCAGCCAATCTTCACTTTGGTGTCGCTCACGAACGCATAGGGCGGCAGCGCCAGGTTGGCCGGCGCCGGTCCGTGCCGCACCCGGCCGGACACGTCGTACTGGCTGCCGTGGCAGGGGCAGAACCAGCCGCCGTACTCGCCCCTGGGGTCGGTCGGCTTGTTGCCCAACGGCACGCAGCCCAGATGGGTGCAGATGCCGATCAGCACGATCCATTGCGCGTGCCCGTCCTTGGTGCGGGACGCATCGGACGCCGGCTCGATCAGGGCGTTCAGCGGCACCGCTTCGGCCGCCTTCACCTCATCCGCCGTGCGGTGGCGCAGGAAGATCGGCTTGCCGCGCCAGACGGCGGTGATGCCCATGCCCTCGCTGATGCTGGCCAGGTCGACTTCGACGGCAGACAGCGCCAGCACGTCGCCCGCCGGGTTCATGCTGTCGATGAACGGCCAGACGATGGCGCCGAGCCCCACGACGGTGCCGGCGCCGGCAACCAGCTTCAGGAAGTCGCGCTTGCCGACCTGGGTCTCGCCGACATGGGCGAGCGTGTCTCGCATCCCGGCAGGCGATGTGGTGGACATGGCGTGGCGACCCTTCTCAAGCGCGGCGGCGCCGTTCTAAGGGACGTGACCAGCCCCTGCAACACGGCGTGCACTGCTGCAACCTATCTTGGACGTGTTTCCCATGTTGCAATCGCCTGACCACGCCGCCCTGCGCCTCCGCGCCGCCGAATGGTTCGCCGCCCTGCGCGACCGGCTGTGCGAGGCCTTCGAGGCCATTGAGGACATGGGCGGCGTGCTGGCCGGGCGCCCCGCCGGCCGTTTCGCCCGCTCGCCCTGGAGCCGGCCGGAGCTGGAGGGCGGCGGCGTCATCGGGCTGATGCACGGCCGGGTGTTCGAGAAGGTGGGCGTCAACGTCTCCGTCGTGTCCGGCGAGTTCAGCCCGGAGTTCCGCAGCTCCATCCCGGGCGCCGAGCAAGATCCGCGGTTCTGGGCCGGCGGCATCAGCGTGGTGGCGCACCCGCAGAGCCCGCGCGTGCCCGCCGCGCACATGAACACCCGCATGATCGTCACCAGCCGCGGCTGGTTCGGCGGCGGCGGCGACATCACCCCGATGCGCCCCGACTCGGCCGAGGCGCAGCAGGACGCCGCCGCCTTCCACGCCGCCTTCCAGGACGCCTGCAACCGGCACGACCCGGCCTACTATCCCGAGTTCAAGGCCTGGTGCGACCGCTACTTCCACCTGCCCCACCGCAACGAGCCGCGCGGCCTGGGCGGCATCTTCTACGACCACCTGGACCGCCGCGGCGCCGAGGAGGACTTCGCCTTCACCCGGGACGTGGGCAGCGCCTTCCTCGCCGCCTACCCCGCCATCGTGCGCCGCCGCATGGACGAGCCCTGGACGCCTGCGGAGCGCGACCACCAGCTGGTCCGCCGCGGCCGCTACGTGGAGTTCAACCTGCTGCACGACCGCGGCACGCTGTTCGGCCTGCGCACCGGCGGCAACGTCGAGGCCATCCTGATGAGCCTGCCGCCCGAGGTGCGCTGGCCCTGACCCGGCGGTTCGTGCCAACCTGTCAAACGATGGAGGGACTGTCATGAAGCTCTGGATCGTCGCTGCCCTAGCCTGGGCGTTGGCCATGCCCAGCCTCGCCACGGCGCAGCTTCCCTCCGCCGGGGT
>CAXTTH010000160.1:0-5565 GCA_964247035.1 uncultured Acetobacteraceae bacterium | reverse complement strand
CGGCCGCGACGCCTTCCGCGCCGCGCTGTCGCCGCCGCCATCGCCGGGGGGCTCCACCGGGTCGAGGCCGGACAGGCCGGTTTCCGTCGAGCGCAGGCCCTTCTGCAACGCCTCGGCGAAGCTGCGGCCGATCGCCATCGCCTCGCCGACCGACTTCATGGCGGTGGAGAGCAGGGCAGGGGTGCCGGGGAACTTCTCGAAGGTGAAGCGGGGAATCTTCACCACCACGTAGTCGATGGTCGGCTCGAACGCGGCCGGCGTGACCCGGGTGATGTCGTTGGCCAGCTCGTCCAGCGTGTAGCCGACCGCGAGCTTGGCGGCGATCTTGGCGATCGGGAAGCCGGTCGCCTTGGAGGCCAGCGCGCTGCTGCGGGAGACGCGCGGGTTCATCTCGATGATGAGCATGCGCCCGTCCGCCGGGTTGATCGCCCACTGCACGTTGGAGCCGCCGGTATCGACGCCGATGGCGCGCAGGCAGGCGATGGAGCCGTCCCGCATCCGCTGGTACTCGCGGTCGGTGAGGGTGAGGGCGGGGGCCACGGTCACGCTGTCGCCGGTGTGGATGCCCATGGGGTCCACGTTCTCGATGGCGCAGACGATGATGCAGTTGTCGGCGCAGTCGCGCACGACCTCCATCTCGAACTCCTTCCAGCCGACGATGCTCTCCTCGATCAGCACCTCGGTGGTGGGGGAGGCGTCCAGGCCGGAGCCGGCGATGGCGTCGAACTCCTCGCGGTTGTAGGCGATGCCGCCGCCGGTGCCGCCCAGGGTGAAGGAGGGGCGGATGACGACGGGCAGCCCGATGGCGGCCAGCGCCTCGCGCGCCTCGGCCATGGAGTGGGCGATGGCGGAGCGCGGGCTTGGGATGCCGATGGCGGCCATGGCGTCGCGGAACTTGAGCCGGTCCTCCGCGCGGTCGATCACGTCGGCCTTGGCGCCGATCAGCTCGACGCCGTGGCGGTCCAGGGTGCCGGCGGCGTGCAGCTTCATGGCGATGTTGAGCGCGGTCTGCCCGCCCATGGTGGGCAGCAGCGCGTCCGGCCGCTCGCGCAGGATGATCTTCTCGACCAGGTCGGGCGTGATCGGCTCGATGTAGGTGGCGTCCGCCAGCCCGGGGTCGGTCATGATGGTGGCGGGGTTGGAGTTGACCAGCACGACGCGGTAGCCCTCGGCGCGCAGCGCCTTGCAGGCCTGGGCGCCGGAATAGTCGAACTCGCAGGCCTGGCCGATGACGATCGGGCCGGCGCCGATGATGAGGATGGTGCGGAGGTCGGTGCGGCGGGGCATCAGAGGCCAACCTTATGGAGTAGCGTAGCTACCTGTTGACCTAGGTCGGGGTATGCAGTCACTAAGTGCTCAAACCCGACGCTAGCCGCAGTGCTGAATAGAGCGATAATAATACCGGACACCAACGATCCAAGCGCTTTGTGCTCTGGCTTATTCTCTAAAACGTTTATCTTGTTGCGTAGAAATATCCAGCCAAACACTAAAAAGGCAATTGCAGGTCCAAAAAAACCAAGGTTTATGGAAAGGTAGCTAGCTGAGTTTAGAGAGCCGACTAGCTGATTTATCAAAAGAACAACAACTAGAGTAGCTACTACAGTAGTATTTAGTATGCTTTGATAAAGTTCATCACGAAAAGCAGAAAGCCATCCTCTCCGTGCGTTTAAGTGCTCTGTAATCTTGTAGAATATTCCAGCATCGTGCACGCTATCGTAAAAAGCGAAAACTACGACACTACGCTTTGAGATGTCTATGGTAAAAAAAGGATCGCATGTCTCAATCGTAATTTTATTAAAGGCGTCAGCCTCTTTAACCACAGCTATGTCCTCGCAAGAGATAAAAGTTTTGCCATCGATGTCAAATTTGTATCTTCCGCAATTTTCCTTGAGCAAGCTCTCAATTTTAAGGAAGTCTCTTCGGACTAGATTTAATCCTCTATAGACCCTTCTCATGGCAATATTTCTAGGCCCGCTGTATTGTTCATCATCGCCACGAACCGCCGGAACAGGTGCGCGCTGTCGCTCGGCCCCGGACTGGCCTCCGGGTGATACTGCACGCTGAACGCTCGCCGCGCCTCGCACCCGATACCCTCGTTGCTGCCGTCAAAACAAACTCTTGCGGCCGGTTTTCCCGCCAAGTCGGCCGTGCTCGGCTTGTTTCAGCGCCAATAGTGGGAGCGGCGCGAAGGTCGGTGCGGCAGGGCATCAAGCGGCAGGCTGGCCAGTTTGCCCGGCAAGCTCCCGCTCGCGCTTCTTGATCCAGGACCAGCTTTGCTCTGACAAGAAGCCTTCTGAGTCCCTCGGGTCAACTTGCATGACGAAAAACCGCACGCCTTTCGCATGGAGCCGCAAAGCGGAACTCAACTCTTCCGAGTTGCCGTCGAACGTCACCAGGAAGGAGTTTATGATATGGTTCCACCAGTGCGCCACCCGGCCGTCCAGCTTCATAGCGTCGCGTACCGCCAAGGGATTGAATTGATCGCTCAGCGGGTCGAGAACAACGACGTAGTTGCGCTCACTCATCGTGGTCCGCCTTCTTAATGCTGGGCCGGGTGGATTCCGTCTTAGTGACGTTGCCAGTCAGCAACGCAGGCAACATCCGCTCCCGCCGGCGAACCGACTCTTCGTCCAAGCCTGGGTCCTCCGACCATGCCATGATCGCCAGGAAGCGCAGGTGCGGCTCGCTTCTAAACACTTCAAGCCTTTTAAAGATCAGACAGGCGATGAGGCCAAACGCAGACGCGCCAGTCAGGATGCCGCACCCAACCAGCGCCAGTTGGGCCAAGCCTTGGGTGAAGGCTCCCGAAACCACGCACGCTCCCGCAAACCCGAACACCACGGTCAGAAGATACGTGACAGTATAGTGCGGCGACGCCCGCCGCGCGAGCTCCGAGAGCGGGTTAAGCGGGCTTCGCACAAGGGTCGTCCATCATCGCCGTGAACCGCCGGAACAGATGCGCGCTGTCGCTCGGCCCCGGGCTCGCCTCGGGGTGGTACTGTACGCTGAACGCCCGCCGCGCCTCGCACGCGAGGCCCTCGTTGCTGCCGTCGAACAGCGAGGTGTGCGTCACCTGCACGCCCTCCGGCAGGCTGTCGTCCGCCACCGCGAAGCCGTGGTTCTGGCTGGTGATCTCCACCCGGCCGGTCGCCAGCTCCTGCACCGGCTGGTTGGCGCCGCGGTGGCCTTGGGCCAGCTTGTAGGTGCGCCCGCCCAGCGCCAGGGCCAGCAGCTGGTGGCCGAGGCAGATGCCGAACACCGGGACCTTGGCGTCCAGCACGCCCTGGATCGCCGGCACGGCGTAGGCGGCGGTGGCCGCCGGGTCGCCGGGGCCGTTGGACAGGAACACGCCGTCCGGGCGGTGGCGCAGGATGTCTTCCGCCGTGGCGTCCGCCGGCACCACCGTCACCCGGCAGCCGGCCTGCGCCAGGGAGCGCAGGATGTTGCGCTTGGCGCCGTAATCCACCGCCACCACGTGGCGGCGCGGCGCGTCCTGCCGCTGGAAGCCGTGCTCGAACGACCACGTGCCCTCGTCCCACTCGTAGCTTTGGGTGCAGGACACCTGCCGGGCCAGGTCCATGCCTTCCAGCCCGGGCCAGGCCTGCGCCTGCGCCCGCAGCCCTGGCAGGTCGAAGCGGCCGTCGGCGGGGTGGGCGAGGACGGCGGTGGGCGGGCCGCCGTCGCGGATGCGCAGGGTCAGCGCCCGGGTGTCCACGCCGGCGATGCCGGGCAGGCCCTGCGCCCGCAGCCAGGCGTCGAGCGGCTGGGTCGAGCGCCAGTTGGACGGCTCGGTGAGGTCCTGCTTCACCACCAGCCCGAGGGCGGCCGGGTTGGTGGCCTCCATGTCGCCGGGGTTGGCGCCGGCGTTGCCGATGTGCGGGAAGGTGAAGGTGATGATCTGCCCGGCGTAGGAGGCGTCGGTCAGGGTTTCCTGGTAGCCGCTCATGCCGGTGTTGAAGCACAGCTCGCCGACCCGGCTGTCGCACTGCGCGCCGAAGCCGCGGCCCCAGAACACTGTGCCGTCCGCCAGCACGAGGGCGGCGGTGGCTCCGGCGGGCGCGGCCTCGGGGTGCGGCATGGGGTTGCTCGGCTGGGAGGGTTGCAGGTCGGCGAAGGAGAGGCCCGTCGCGGCGACGATGGCGGACCAGTGCTTGGACGGGATGGCCTGGGCTTGCCGCCACTTGCGGACGGCCTCGAAGCCGACGCCGGTGAGACGGGCCGCGGCTTCGGAACCGCCTAAGCGGATCAGGATATCATCGACGCTGGGCATGGCAGATCAATATGGGAAAAAACTTCCCAAGGCAATTCCTAACTTCCCTTTGCTTGTAGTCATGAAATGTGACCACATGCATCCATGACCAAGCAAATCATCAATGCGACCGAGTTCAAGGCCAAGTGCCTTGACCTGCTTGACCAAGTGGCGCGCGGTGAACTGGATGAGCTGCAAGTGACCAAAAGAGGGCGGGTTGTGGCGCGAGTCGTGCCGCCCGCGGCAGCAGTCGGCTCGTTGACGGAATGGATCAAGTCCATGCGCGGGAGCGTGACAATCCCGCCGGGCTTTGACCTGACTGAGCCAGTGTTCGATGGCGTCTGCGATGCAGAGCTGGGTATTCTCCATAATTGAGCGGCATCCTGCTGGATACTTGTGCCGTCATCTGGCTCGTCGAAGGGCGGCTTCCCGCGGACCTTCTGTCTTGGATGCAAACCTTCGTGCCATCTACGGAAATCTTTTACTCGCCCATTTCAGCCTGGGAAATAGGCCTGCTTGGCCGTCCGCGGCGGGACGGTCCTCGAATGCTGTTCAGTCCAGCGCCTGAAGCCTGGTTCGAGCAATTCCGCCGCGGCCCAGGGCTGCGCGAGATCCGGCTGTCACCCGAAATCGCCATTGCCTCCGCGCTCTTGCCACCAGAGGTGCATTCCGACCCGGCGGACCGCTTCCTTATCGCGACGGCCAGGCATCATCAGGTTCCCCTTCTGACGGGAGATCGGCGCATCATCGACTGCGCAGCCCAAGGCATCTTGGATGTGGTAGCGTGCCGCCCTGAACCACGAGACCCGCCATGACCCTCCGCACCCAGTTCACCGACGCCCTGAAAACCTCCATGAAGGCCGGCGATTCCGCCCGCACCTCCACCTTGCGCATGATGCTGGCCAAGCTGAAGGACGCCGACATCGCGGTGCGCCCGGCCGAGCCGCTGGGCGACGACGCGGTGATGGGGGTGCTGCGCGGCATGGTGAAGTCCCGCCGCGAGTCGGGCGAGCTGTATCGCCAGGGCAACCGGCCGGAGCTGGCGGCGAAGGAGGAGGCGGAGATCGCCGTGATCGCCGGGTTCCTGCCGCAGCAGATGGACGACGCGGCCCTGGCCGCCGCGGTGGACGCGGCGGTGGCGGAGACGGGTGCCGCCGGGCCGAAGGACATGGGCCGGGTGATGGCGGCGCTGAAGGCCAGGCATGCGGCGGCGCTCGACATGGGGCGCGCCACCCCCCTGGTGAAGGCGCGGCTGGCCGGCTGATGGCGCTGCCGCCCGCCTTCCTGGACGAGCTGCGGGCGCGCACGCCCATGGC
>CAXTTH010000159.1:0-5592 GCA_964247035.1 uncultured Acetobacteraceae bacterium | reverse complement strand
GTGCATGGCCGCGAAGCCGCCGAAGCCGAGGAACACGGCGTGGCCGAAATCCAGCATTCCCCCCTGCCCGAGCAGCATGTTGAACGACAACGCGAACACGATGGCGATGCCCATGCGGCACAGCAGCGAGAGGCCGAAGCCGCTGGACAGGACGTAGGGCGCGGCGATGGCGGCGGCGGCGGCCAGCAGCCAAGGCAGCGCCACCCGTAGGCTGAGGTGTCCCCGGCGCAGCGGGATGGCAGGGGCGGCGGCGCTCACGCTGACCGCGACCCAGCCAGGCCCTTGGGCCGGAACGCCAGCATCAGCACCAGCAGCAGGTAGGGAATTGCCGGCGCAGCCCGCGCGACTGTCAGGTTCCACAAATCCGTCAGCGTGCCCACCGGGTCCACCGCCAGCCCAAGCGAGCCGAGCAGCTTCCACAGCGGCAGGTCCAGGCTGATCGACACGGTCTGGATCATCCCGATCAGCAAGGAGGCCACGAACGCGCCCCAAATGGAGCCCAGGCCCCCCATCACCACCACCGCGAACACGATAGCCCCCAGCGAGGCCGCCATGCCCGGCTGCGTGGTGAAGGCGTTGCCGGCGATCACCCCCGCCAGCCCCGCCAGCGCGCACCCGGCGCCGAACACCAGCGTGAACACCCGCGGCACGTCATGCCCCAGCATGGAGACCATGTCGGGATGCGTCAGCGCCGCGCGCACCACGAGCCCGAGTCGCGTCCGCGCCAGGGCGGCGAACAGCGCCACGAACATCGCCAGCGACACCGCCATCATGAATACCCGATAGGCCGGGTAGGCGGTGCCGCCCACGTGGAACAGCGCGAAGTCCAGCGCCGCCGGCACGCGGTACGGCACCGGGTTGCGCCCCCACACCAGCGGCACGACCTCACCGATGACGAAGGCCAGGCCGAAGGTGAACAGCAGCTCCGCCATGTGCCCGCTGCGGTGCACCGCGCGCAGGCCGTAGCGCTCCACCACCGCGCCGAGCGCCCCCACCAGCACAGGTGCGATGACCAGCCCGGGCCAGAAGCCGACGACGGTGCTGACGGTGTATGCGAGGTAGGCGCCCAGCATGTAGAAGCTGGCATGGGCCAGGTTCAGCACGCCCATCATGCCGAAGATCAGCGTCAGCCCCGACGACAGCATGAACAGCAGCAGGCCGTACACCAGGCCGTTCAGCCCTACGAGGATGAGGGTGTCGCTCATCCCGCTAAGGCTTGTCCTTGTAGGCGCAGGTGGTCGCCATGCGGGTCTGCTCGGCAGGGATGGCGGCAACGGTCTTGAAGCCCAGGCCCACTTCCTTGAACACGTGGGGCAGGCCCGGCTCCAACTCGGTGATGAACAGCGGCTGGATCAGCTGATGGTCGTCCGCCCGCATGGCCGACACGCCGAGCGGGGTGGTGCGCTCCATGCCGCTCATCGCGGCCGCCACCTTCACCGGATCGGAGCTGTCTGCCTGCTTCATGGCAGCGGCCAGCGTGTCGATCTCGTTGACGACATGCCAGTAGTAGAAGGTGCGCCCGAACCGCGCCTCGAACGCGGCCGAGATGTCGTCGATGCCGGGCACGTTCTGCGCCCAGGTGCTGACCTGCGCATCGCCCTTGGAGCCTGGGCCGGCCGCATCGACCGTCACCTCGTCGCCGATGTAATAGGTGTAGAACTTGCCCTTGTAGCCGCTGTCGCTCGCGGCCTTCACCAGCAGTTCCATGTCCTGGCCCCAGTTGCCGGTCACCACGGCGTCCGCCCCGGCGGCCTGGAACTTGGCGACGTAGGGCGCGAAGTCCTTGACCTTGCCCAGCGGCACCCGCTCCGCGCCGACCACCTCCAGGTCTGGCCGGCGGTCCTTCAGCATCGCTTCCGCCGCCTTCTGCACCGAAACGCCGAACGAGTAGTCCGGGTTGAACACATAGACCTTGTGCGTATCCTTCTGCGCCACGAGGTAATCGGTCAGCGCGCGCATCTTCATGTCGCTGTCTGCGTCGAAGCGGAAATGCCACCAGGAGCATTTGTCGTTGGTAAGCCCCGGGTCCACCGCGGCATAGTTCAGGAACACCACGTCCTTCGCCGGGTCGCGCCGGTTGTTCTTCTGGATGGCGTCAATCAGCGCGAACGCCACCGCCGAGCCGTTGCCCTGCGTCACGTAGTGGATGCCGTCATCCACCGCCTTGCGCAGCAGCGTCAGCGATTTCTCCGGGCTGACCTCGTTGTCCAGCGGCACCAGCTCGAGCTTGCGGCCAGGCCCGGCGGCCTGCGCGGCGTTCACCCGGTCGATCGCGAAACGGAAATGCTGCTCGCCCAACTGCCCGGTTTGCGCCAAGGAGCCGCTCAGCGGGTCGATATAGGCAATCCGCACGGTCTCGTCGGCCCTGGCCAGGGCCGGGAGCACCAGCAGAGCCATCGCGGCGGCGGCATGTCCTCGCATCGACCATCCCCTTGATTCGTGCTTCTCTCCGTGCCTTCACCGGCCGGGGCGCATTCTCGTCTCGTGCTCAATCCTGACGCCGGACCAGCCCGGGCGTCAATGCCCCGAGGATGCGCTCATGCCCCTCCCTGCCCTCCTGCCCGCCGTGTTCGACCGGCTGCGCCTGCCGGTGATCGCCTCGCCGCTGTTCATCATCTCCAACCCGGAGCTGGTCATCGCCCAGTGCCGCGCCGGCGTCGTCGGCTCGTTCCCCGCGCTGAACGCCCGCCCCGCCGCCATGCTGGAGGAATGGCTGAAGCGGCTGGCCGGCGAGCTTGGCCCGCAGGACGCGCCGTTCGCCGTCAACCAGATCGTCCACCGTTCCAACGACCGGCTGATGCACGATGTCGAGATGTGCGTGAAGTATCGGGTGCCGATCGTCATCACCTCGCTCGGCGCGCGCGAGGAGGTGAACCAGGCGGTGCACAGCTACGGCGGCATCGTGCTGCACGACGTGATCGACGACCGCTTCGCCCGCAAGGCCGTGAGCAAGGGCGCCGACGGGCTGATCGCGGTCGCCGCCGGCGCGGGCGGCCATGCCGGCACCCTCTCGCCCTTCGCGCTGATCAGCGAGATACGCACCTGGTTCGACGGCCCGGTGGCGCTGTCCGGCGCCATCGCCACCGGCGGGGCGGTGCTGGCCGCCCAGGCGATGGGGGCGGATTTCGGCTACATCGGCTCCGCCTTCATCGCCACCGAGGAGGCCAACGCCAGCCCCGGCTACAAGCAGATGCTGGTGGAGGGCGCCGCGTCCGACATCGTCTACACCAACCTCATCACCGGCGTGCACGGCAACTACCTGCGCGGCAGCCTCACCGCCGCCGGGCTGGACCCGGACAACCTGCCTGTCTCGGACGCCACCGCGATGAACTTCTCCTCTGGCGGCGCCAAGGCCTGGAAGGACATCTGGGGCTCCGGCCAGGGCATCGGCGCGGTGACGGAGATCGTGACTACCGCGGCGCTGGTGGCGCGCCTGGCCCGCGAGTACGACGCCGCCCGCAGCCGGCTCAACCTGGCTGCGTGACCTCGCCCGGAGCAAAGGCAAGGGGACAGAGTCCCTTTGACCCCTTGAATCAAGTGTTCAGAGAACCCCGTCCTCTGGTGGGATTCGGGGCAAAGCCCCGACCTTCCCTAAGCCGGCAGCAGCCTGGCGATCACCGCCAGGATATCCCGCGGCCCGTAAGGTTTGCGCACCAGCGCATCGTGCGGCCCGAGGGATTGCAGCCCCGCCAGGCTTTCCGGCCGCCCCGTCACGTAGACCACGGGGATCAGCGCGTCCCGCAGCCGCGCATGGCGGCCGACGGCCACCCCGTCCATCAGGCCCGGCATCTGGATGTCCGTCACCACCAAGTCGAAGGCGCCCTGGCCGTCGATGAGGCTGACGGCCTCCTCGCCCGTGGCCGCCTCCACCGTCTCGTAACCCTCGTCCCCCAGGGTTTCCGCCAGGATCAACCGGATGATCTCCTCGTCCTCGACGACCAGGACCCGCTTGGCCAGCTTTCCCATGGGTGGCAATTCTGCTTGCACAGCACAGATACGCAGCATCGAGCGCCCAGGATTTCCCGCCTCCGGCACTTCTGCGTGACATCGCCGACATCGCCCCTCACGAACGATCCCCGGAGCGCCGCCGATGCGCCAGGCCAGCCCGTCTTGCTCCCCGGCCGATCCCGCCAGCCTCCCCGGCCACGTGGCGCCGGACGGCAGCCTGCTCCTCGCCGCAGCGCTGGGCTCACGCCTGGCGATGTGCCTCGCCGACCCGAACCAGCCCGACATGCCGCTGGTGTTCGTCAACGAGGCCTTCGTGCGCCAGACCGGCTACGCCGAGGCGGAGGCGCTCGGCCGCAACTGCCGCTTCCTGCAAGGGCCCGGCACTGACCCGGCTGCCGTGCAGCGCCTGCGCGACGCCATCGCCGCCCGCGAGGACATTGCCGTCGAGCTGGTCAACCACAGGCGCGACGGCACGCCGTTCTGGAACGCGCTTCACGTCAGCCCCGTGTTCGACGCCGCCGGCGCGCTGACCTACTACTTCGCCAGCCAGCTCGACGTGACCCGGCGCAAGCAGGCCGAGGCCGCGCTGCAGCAATCCGAGCGCCTGGAAGCCCTCGGCGGCATGGCCTCCGGCGTGGCGCACGAGTTCAACAACTTGTTGACCATCGTGGTCGGCAGCGCGCAGCAGGCGATCGAGCGCGCCACCGACCCGCGCCAGCGCAAGCAGCTGGACCGCATCGAGGCAGCCGCCCGCCAGGCAGGCCAGCTGACCCAGCAGATGCTGTCCTTCGCCGGCCGCCAGTTCCACGACGCGCACGAGACCGACCTGAATGCGCTGGTCGCCGCCATGGCCGGCCCGCTCGCCCAAGCCGCCGGGCCGGGCGTGGCCCTGGCGCTGGACCTGTCCCCAGCGCCCGTGCTGGCCACGCTTGATCCCGGCCAGATGCAGCTCGCCCTTGTCAACCTGGCCCGCAACGCCGCGGACGCGATGCCGAACGGCGGCACGCTGACGATCAGCACGCGCACCCTGCCGGACGGCGCCGGCGTGGCCGTGGCGGTGACGGACACCGGAGCAGGCATGGCCCCGGACGTGCTCCGCCGGGCCACCGAGCCGTTCTTCACCACCAAGCCGCGCGGCAAGGGCGCCGGGCTCGGCCTGTCCATGGTCTCCGGCTTCGCGCAGCAATCCGGCGGCCGGATCGAGATCGACATGCCCGGCCAGGGCGTGCGGGTCACGATCAACCTGCCCAGCCGCCCGCAGGCCGGGTAAGGCGCAGGGGAGGCCCAGCTCTCAGAGCCTTGCCCCCAAGCTGGCCACGATCATGGCCTTCGCGACCCTGCGCGTCAGCTCGTCGGACGCCGCCCTGTCGGCCAGGCCGTCCAGGAACAGCAGCGCCAGGCCGTGCACCATGGACCAGCAGCCCAGGGTGCATGCCTCCCGGTCGGCATCGGCCGGCAGCTCCGCCGCCACCCTGGCCGCCAGCACGGCGTAGGCGGCCTCGCCGGCCGCCATCAGCTCCGGATGCGCCCCAAGGCGCTTGAGGCCGAACATGAGCCTGAACAACGCCGGGCTCCCGAGGGCGTACCGGACATAGGCGACCGCCTGCGCCACCAAGGCCTGGCCAGCCGCCGCCGCGTCAGCCT
>CAXTTH010000158.1:0-5594 GCA_964247035.1 uncultured Acetobacteraceae bacterium | reverse complement strand
TGGGGGAATTGGCCAAGGTCATTGTCTGGCTGCGTGCTGCCGAGCATCCGCAGCCGCTGGGTGGACGTCAACACGGCCGACGAGAAGGCGCTCGACGCGCTGCCCGGCGTGGGCCCGGCCCGCGCCAAGGCGATCGTGGCCAACCGCCCCTACACCGAGAAGAAGCAGCTGGTGGACCGCAAGGCGGTGCCGGCCAACGTGTACGCCGACATCGAGGGCCTGGTGGCGCTGGTGGACGTGAACACCGCCTCCGCGGCCGACATGGCCCGCATCCTGCCCAACGTCGGCCCGGTGCGGGCGCAGCAGATCGTGGACCACCGCCCCTACGCGGCCCTGCAGGACTTGGTGGCCAAAGGCGCGCTGACGGCGGGCATCTTCGCCGGCATCCGGACCCTGGTGACGGCTGGGCCCTGATTGCGGCCGTGGACATGCCCGCCATCCTGGCGCTGAACAACGCCCATGCCGCCGCCACGTCCTGGCTTTCCGCCGCCAAGCTGGACGCCATGCTGGCCGCGGCGCTGCACGTGGGCCTGGTGGACGACGGGCGGGCCGGCTTCCTGCTCGCGTTCGACCAGGACGCCGCCTACGCCAGCCCGAACTTCCTGTGGTTCCGCGCCCGTCATCGCCGCTTCGCCTACATCGACCGGGTGGTAGTGGCCCCCGCCGTGCAGCGCCGGGGCCATGGCCGGGCCCTGTATGCCGGGCTGATCGCCGCCGCCGGCGACCGCCCCGTGTGCTGCGAGGTGAACCGCGTGCCGCCCAACCCCGGCTCGGACGCCTTCCACGCGGCGCTGGGCTTCGTGGAAGCCGGGCAGGCCGAGCACCCGGGCGGCAAAGTGGTGCGCTACCTCTGCAAGCCGCTCAGTGTGCCGGCCCGCCGCCCTCAGCCTTGACGTTGGAGAACAGGAACGCGAACGGCACCACGCAGAACGCGGCGATGGCGCAGTAGGCGAACACGTCCGAGTAAGCCAGCACCTGCGCCTGGATGCGCAACATCTGATACACCTGGCCGGTGGCGGTGTTCAGCGTCGTGGCCGCCGCATGGCCGGTGGACAGCAGGGTTTGCTGGTAGCCCTGGATGATCTGGTTGTAGCCTTTGTCGAACGTGTTGAGGTGGTCCACCAGGTAGGCGGTGCGGGTTTGCGTCCGTTCCGTGACCGCGGCGGTCGCTAGGCTGATGCCGACCGATCCGGACACGTTGCGGAACATGGTGTTGAGCGCCGCCGCGTCGCTGTTCAGCTCCTTGGGCAGCGTCACGTAGGAGATCGTGCTGATCGGCACGAACAGCAGGGCGATGCCGACCGACTGCGCGGCGCGCATGTAGGTGAGGGTGTCGTAGTCGATGGACGGGAACAGGCGCGTCGAATACACCAGCCCGCTGCCGATCGCCATGAACCCGGCAGCGATGACCACCTTGGTCGGCACCACCTTCATGATCTGCTGAATCAAGGGAATGATGAAGATCACCACCACCGCCCCGGGCGCCAGCACCTGGCCTGCCAGGGTCGAGTTGTAGTTGAGCACCGATTGCGAAAGCTGCGGGATCAGCACGGCCGACGAGTACACGATGCTGAACAGCGCCACGGTGCAGAAGCAGCCGAGCGCGAAGTTGCGGTCCCCCAGCACGCGCAGGCTGACGATCGGCTTCCTGGCCGTTAGCAGCCAGCCGACGGCGCCCAGCAGGCCTGCAGCCGCCGCGATCGACATGCCGAGGATGAAGTTGGAGCCGAACCAGTCGTCGTCCTCGCCCCGGTCCATCACGACCTGCAGGCAGCCCAGGCCCAGCGCGATCAACCCGAGCCCGATGGTGTCGATCTGCCGCTTGGGCTGGTTGGCGACCCAGGGCGGGTCCTCCACCAGGGCCGCCACGGCAAAGAAGGTGACCATGGCGACCGGGACGTTGATCAGGAAAATCCACCGCCAGGTGTAGTTGTCGGTGATCCAGCCGCCCAGCACCGGCCCCAGCACGGGCGCCACGATGGTGGCCACGGCGGTGATGGAGAAGGCGGCGTTGCGCTTCTCCGGCGGGAACGTGTCCAGGATGATCGCCTGCTGGTTCGGCTGCAGCCCGCCGCCGAAGAAGCCCTGCGCCAGCCGGAACAGGATCAGCTGCGGCAGGCTGGTGGCGATGCCGCACAGGAAAGAGAATACGCCGAACATGCCGATGCAGATCAGGAAGTAGCGCTTGCGCCCCAGCCGGTTGCCGAAGAAGCCCGAGATCGGCAGCACGATGCCGTTGGCCACCAGGTAGGAGGTCAGCGTCCAGGTCGCCTCGTCGTTGGAGGAGGACAGCGCGCCGGCGATGTGCGGCAGCGCCACGTTGACGATCGTGGTGTCCAGGATCTCCATGAACGCCGCCAGCGTCACCACCAGCGCGATCAGCCACGGGTTGCCCTTCGGCTTCCAGTCCTGCGCGCCGCTCATCTCAGTGGCCTCCCCCCCGCGCGCCCTTCGAGGTGCGCGCTTCGAACAGGAAGATCAGCGGCACGATGCAGAATGCGACGATGGCGCAGTAGCCGAACACGTCCCGGTAGGCCAGCACCGCCGCCTGCTGGTTCAGCGTCTGCAGCGCCTGCCCCATCGCCTGCGCGCTGGCCTCGCCGGCGGACCGTCCCATGCCGAGCAAGGCGTGCTGCGTCCGTGCCAGGTAGTCCATGAACGCCGGGTTGAAGGTGGTCAGGTGGTCGGAAAGGTAGGACTGCCGCACCTGGGTGCGCTCGACGATGCCGGCCGTCGCCAGGGAGATGCCGATCGACCCGGCGACGTTGCGCAGCATGACGTACAGCGAACTGGCGTCGCTGTTCAGCGCGCGCGGCACCGTCGAGTAGCTGATGGTGCTGGTGGGCACGAACAGGAAAGCCAACCCTAGCGTCTGGGTGGCGCGCATGAAGGCCAGCTTGCCGAAGGTGGCGTCCGGCGTCACGCTGTGGGCGTAACTGTAGGCGCAGCCGAGCGTGAAGAAGCCGAGGCCGACCAGGTAGCGCGTCTGCACGAGTGGCAGGATGCGGATGATGAGCGGGATCATCACCAGGATGATCAGCCCCCCCGGCGACAGAACCAGCCCCGCCAGGGTCGCGGTGTAGCCGAGCCGCTGCTGCGCCAACTGCGGGATCAGCACGCCGCCGGAGTAGAGCACGGCGCCGAGGGCGAAGATCATGACCGAGCCTACGGCGAAGTTGCGGTTGGCGAACACGCGCAGGTTCACGACCGGCTTCTTGGAGGTCAGCAGCCAAGCGATGGCCCCCAGGATGCCAAGGGCCGCCAGGACGGCGAACGCCACGATAAACGGCGAGCTGAACCAGTCGTCGTCCTCGCCGCGGTCCAGCATGATCTGCAAGCTGCCCAAGCCCAGCGCGATCAGGCCGATCCCGATGTAGTCGAAGTCCAGGATGCTGGCGCGGGCGCGCTTGACCCAGGGCGGGTCTTCCACCAGGGCGGCCACGGCGAAGAAGGCGAACAATCCAACAGGCACGTTGATGAAGAAAATCCAGCGCCAGGAGTAGTTGTCGGTGATCCAGCCGCCCAGGGTGGGGCCGATGATGGGCGCGAAGATCACCGCGACGGACACCACGCCGAACGCCTTGCCGCGCTGCGCCGGCTCGAACGTATCCAGGATGATGGATTGCTGGTTCGGCTGTAGCCCGCCCCCGAAGAAGCCTTGCAGCAGGCGGAAGATGATCAGCTCGCCCAGGCTGGTGCTGGTGCCGCACAGGAAAGACGTCACGGTGAACATGGCGATGCAGATCAGGAAGTAGCGCTTGCGCCCGATCAGCCGGCCGATGAAGCCTGAGATCGGCAGCACGATGCCGTTGGCCACCAGGTAGGAGGTCAGCGCCCAGGTCGCGTCGTCATACGAGGCGGAGACCGAGCCTGCGATGTGCGGCAGGCTGACGTTGACGATGGTGGTGTCCAGGATCTCCATGAACGTCGCCGTGGTGACCACGATCGCGATCAGCCACGGGTTGGCGCGCGGCTTCCACTGGGAGTCTGAGGCCGGGGCGCCCAAGGCTGGGGCGGCGGTCGCGGTGGCGCTCAACGGAGGGCTACTTCAGCGTCACGGTCGGCACCACGGACAGGCCGAGCGGCAGCGGCGCCGCCGGGTCCATGCCGCTGTCGATCACCAGCTTGACAGGCACGCGCTGCACGATCTTGACGAAGTTGCCGGTGGCGTTCTCCGGCGGGAAGGCAGTGAACTTGGAGCCGGAGCCGAGCTGCACGCTGTCCACGTGGCCTTCGAGCTTGAGGCCCGGGTAGGCGTCCACCGCAATGGCGACCTTCTGGCCCGGCCGCATGTGGTTCAGTTGGCTCTCCTTGAAGTTCGCCGTGACCCAGACCTGCGGCGTCACGATGGAGAAGATGGTGGCGCCGACTTGGAGGTAGTTGCCCACCTCGATGTTGCGCTTGGTGATCCAGCCATCCTGCGGCGCGGTGATGGTAGTGTAGCTGAGGTTCAGCTCCGCCTGCTCCAGCGAGATTTGCGCCTGCTTGCCCTGGCCGCCGATCTGGGCGATCTGCTGGTCGGCGGTGCCGATGTTCTGCTGCACCGGCTCGGCCTCCTGCACCGCCGCCTGCGCTGCGGCCACCTGGCCTTGCGCTTGCTGCAGCGCGGCGGTGGACTGGTCCACGCTCTGCTGCGACGTGGCTTCCCGCGTGATGGCGTGCTGGCGCTTGTAGTCGGCCTGCGCCTGGAACAGCTGGCCCTGCGCCTGCTGCAGCTGGCCCTGGGCTTGCAGCAGCCTCGCTGGGAAGTTCTTGCGCGCGATCTCGGCGTTGAGCTTGGCCGAATTCTCCTGCGCCTTGGTCACGATCAGGTTGGCGCGCGCGTTGTCCCGCGCCACGATGTAGTCGCGCGGATCGAGGCGGGCGAGCACCTGGCCGGCCTTGACCGGCTGGTTGTCATCCACCAGCAGCTCGACCACGTAGCCCGCGATCTTGGGCGAGATGGTGAGCGCGCGGCCGTCCGTGTAAGCGTCGTCGGTGGACTCGGTGCCCTGCGTGGACAGGTAGTAGTACGCGCCGCCAGCCACCGCGAGCAGCACCACCAGGACGCCGATGACCTTGACCCAGGGCGATGCCTTCTTGGCGCTCTCCTCCTGCTGCTTCTCCTGCTTCTTGTCATCGTCCTTGCCATCCTTGGCCGAGGACTTCTTCTCGTCCTGCTCGTCACCCTTGTCGGGGCGGGTGCGGTCTGGCGACTGCTCGTCGGCCCTCGGCAAGGCGGGCGGATGGTCGTGCTGGGGGAGGGTCTCTTCGTCCAGGCTCACAGGTCAAACTCCCGATCGCGGCCGGCCGACGCCCGGCTGACCGATCGGTCATCGCACACCGGAGCCTATCTCGCAAAGGCCTGCGTGCGCACCAGCCGGGCATACAGGCCGTCCCGGCGCATCAGTTCCGCGTGCGTGCCCTGCTCGGCCGCCACGCCGTCCGCCATCGCCACCACCAGGTCGGCGTCCCGCACGGTGGACAGGCGGTGCGCCACCACCACCGTGGTGCGCCCGGCGCGCAGCCGGCCGAGCGCCTCCTGCACCGCCGCCTCGCTCTGCGCGTCCAGCGCCGAGGTCGCCTCGTCCAGCAGCAGCACGCGGGGGTTGCGC
>CAXTTH010000157.1:0-5702 GCA_964247035.1 uncultured Acetobacteraceae bacterium | reverse complement strand
GGTCGAGATCGACGCCGCCCGCGCCATGCTGGCCAGGGCGGAGGCCATTCCCGCCCTGCCCGTCACCAAGCTCGCGCTCCGGCTGTTGGCCCTGACGGCGCTTCGGCCCGGCGAGCTGCGGCAGGCCACATGGGCGGAGGTGGCAGCCGACACCTGGATCGTGCCGGCCGCCCGGATGAAGCACACCCGGGCCAAAGCTGCGGAGATCGAGGATCACGAGGTGCCGCTGTCCACGCAGGCCCAGGAAGCCGTGCGGGCGCTGCATCGCTACAGCGCGGGGATGCCCTGCATGTTCCCGTCCGCCGTCAGCGCCGGCGTGCCGCTATCGGAGAACGCCATCGGCTATCTGCTAAACCGCGCCGGCTACGCTGGCCGGCAGACCGCGCATGGCTTCCGCGCCACCTTCAGCAGCATCATGAACGAACGGTTCCCGGCCGACCGGGCAATCATCGACCTCATGCTGGCGCACGTGCCGAAGGACGGGGTGGAGGCGGCCTACAACCGAGCCCGCCACATGCCCCGGCGGCGCGAGTTGGCGCAGCTGTGGGCCGACCTGCTGCTGGCGGACGCCGAGCCGCTGGACAAGCTGCTAGACCTGCCCCGGCGCAGCAGTCGCGCCTAACACCGGCAGAGCAGCCTTTCGCAGCGCGTTGCGGCTGGTCACCGCCCGAAATCCATCATCCAGGAACTCGACCAGGCAGGAGTTCATCGTGCCGCGGCAGATTACCCGCAACAGTTGGCCATGGCGACCTGGCAGCTTCGCCCGCCAATGCCAGCGGTAGAGCTGTTCAGCCAAGGCGCTTCAGATGCAAGGCAGCCTCGCAGGCCGCCCTGCCGATTTCGGTCAACCGCCACCGCGTTGTTCGAGTTCGGTGGTATTCAATCCACCCGAGCTTTCGCCAAGCTCGTATTTCAAGGTCGGCTTCGACCCAGTAGAGACCATCATGGAGAGACGTGGCGGAAAAAGGCCCTCCGGATGCCAGGCGATGTGCGCAGTCAAGGCGAACCTGCCGCAATTTTTCCACCAGCAATCCAAGGGCGTTCGGCAACTCAGCGCCGCGCAAGCTCACCGCGGCGCGTCCGCTGCGTAACACCAGCCGTCGGGGCGGGCAGGGTAACTTGGTATTAGCTCACCCGGCGGGACAATAGGACGGCCATCACCTGACAGGATTGCTGTAACAAGCGCGCATCCCGTCGCTTGGCCAATGCCGTTGCGAGACACACCGTCTCGCACAACCAAACTGCCCGCTGAAAGGCCGCAGTCGTCCCAGTAGAGCAGCCATTGATCCTGCTCGGCATGATTCGTCTTGCCATGCGCCATCGTCAGGCATCCGGCGGCCAGCAGCGCGGCGGCGGGGAGAGTCCAAGGGACGCGGCAGGTCATGGCAGCACCGGCACCCTAAACTCGCCGCAGAGCTTGCACCGCACGCTGTATGATCTGCTTACGCGCACCCCGTCCCTCCAAGAGCCATGAAGCGAAAAGGCACCCTCGCAGGCTGGGTTGCCAGATACGGCGTATTCGGGCGCATCCCGGCGCAAGCCGCACATCACCGGCCGGTTTGTTTTGTCTATGCGCCGCTCCTCTTCAGACCGGCGCACGGCATCCTCCCAGGTGAGGCCACGCTCGCTCACGGCTGCACCGGGGCGGCTGGCAGGAGCATCCAGTGGGTGGGCTGGGGATTGCATTCCAGGCCATGCGTCCAAAGCCAATAACGCGTGTCACTGGGGAAATACGCCTCTCCGCGCCGTTCACCGTTCCAGACAAACACGCCTTCGGCCGTAGCATCAAGGCAGCCCTCATGCGAGTAGTGCGTCGGAGCCGTCGCGATCGGCTGCCATCCGGCTGCCGCGTCGGCTGCCAGGGCGGCGATGGCCTGGGGGCTTTCAAGGAAGTCGGCAATTTTCTGCCAAGCCGGATCGTTTGGATACAGGCCTGCAATGCGCTGGCAGTCGAGCACGAGGGCGCGGAGCGGGGTCATGCTACCTCCTGAGAAAATCTCGCATTGTAGCGCGTAGAGCACCGGCTCGGCTGCACGGAAAGCGTGGCGCGCGCCTGGGGCACGGGCCGGGCCGTGGTGCCAACTCCCGTTGCGGCTTGGCTGCGCGGTCTGGCGCGGCACCACGAGGCGCATCCAGCCCCGGCGTGGCGGACGCGGAGCGCGGGGTAATCACTGCGGCTCTGGCTCGGCAGCGCCCTGCCGTCCGAGAAAACAATGTCCGCTGGATCAAGGATGCGCAGCACGGTCCTGTCCAAGCATTCCACCCGCACGCCATTGATGCGGATCACCTCGCCGGCCTTTAGCTTCGTGATTAAGGGCATGGTCGGCCACTCACCGCCGGCACGCCGCACAACTCCTCAATCGTCACCGTCGTGCCCTGCGCCGCCCGACCAACCTTCACCGATTGGACCACCAACTCCATGTGGACTGGGCTATCGTCCACGATCAGCCCCAGCCCGCACGGATGCACCTTCGACGCTGGCAGCAGGGCGTCTATTAAATCCTTCAGGCCCCCAGTAAGGTTATCCAAGTCCGGCACCCCAACGGAGCGCCGCTTGATCGTCACCCGGCTGCGTTGAAACGGCGCCTCGACCCGCTGGCCGCCGAGCGCGACCCTCACGGCCCACGCCATCGCCCGCTTGCGTCTCATTCGCCTGGACCAGTGCTGGTCGGCGGTGCGGTTGAGCAGCGGCGTCGGCGCGGAGAGCACGAACCGGATGATGCGTCCCCTGGCCGCTCCCGGTTGGCCGTCATCCAACGCTGCACCGCCGCGATCGTGTCCAGCCGCGGCATCCGCCCCTTCTCCAGCTGATAGAGGAAATTCTGGTCGCCCATCGCCGCCCGGCCGAACGCCGCCTTGCTCAGGCCGTGCGTGGCCCGATACGCCTCGACCCGGGCCAGGAACTGCTTGAGCATCCGTCACCACATGCCACTCCGCCGCCCGCTGCGCCAGGGTCATTCACTCGGAAATATCCGAGCGATTGGCCCTTGCAAGCGCGCCCGTTTTCGTCATTATGTTGAAGAACAAAACCGGCGGGGTCAAGCGTGCAGCCAGGCGTTTACAGCGGCATTTCGTCGGAGGCCTACCACTCGTCCGCCGGCGTCAGCACCTCCTACCTGAAGGAGCACCGCAAGGCCCCGGCCAAGGCCCGCTTCGGCGAGCGGCGGGAGACGGAGGCGCTGAAGCTGGGCAGCCTCATCCACTGCGCCGTGACCGAGCCGGAGCGCTTGGCCACCCGCTATGCCGTCACCAAGCTGGACCGCACCGGGACCAAGGCGTGGGAGGACGCGGAGCGCCAAGCTGGCGGCCGCATCCTGATAAAGCAGGCCGATTGGGACGACGCGCTGCGGATGCGGGACGCGGTCTACCGGCACCCGATCGCCCGGGAGTTGCTCGGGGCCGCCGGCCCGGTCGAGGACTCGTTCTGGTGGATTGACCCCGAGACAGGCGTTCTGTGCCGCGGCCGGGCGGACAAGATCGCGGCTGGCATGGGCGTGGTGGTGGACTTGAAATCGACCGAGGACGCCAGCCCCGCCGGGTTTGCCAAGTCGGTCGAGACCTACCTCTACGACTGGCAAAATGTTATTTACACTGACGGACTTGCCGCAGCGCCGGGCGGCTTTCAGGCGCAGGCCTTCGTCTTTTTGGCGATAGAGAAGTCCTACCCGCATCTCGTCGGCGCCTACGAGCTGCAAGCCGAGGACGTGGACAAGGCTCGGCATCAGGTGCGCGAGCAGATGCGCAGCTATCGCCAGTGTGAAATCACCGACACTTGGCCTGGCTACAGCGACACCTTGGAACCGCTCGCGATCTCCGCGCGCGCCGATTTTCGATAGACAGGAACCCTTCAATGCCCGACGAAACCACGACGCTGCCGCCACCGAACAGCCGAAGCCTGGACGAGATGCGAGGCCCGGCCGCCGAGCGGCCTGTCGCTGCCCGTGGTGGCGCACGCTTCACGGCCCCGCCGGTCGCGCCCGAGGCGCACATGCCGAGGATCAGGATCGGTTCGGGCGACCTCCAGAGTTGGGAGTTCACGCAGCGGGTCGCACGCGGCTACGCCTCCAGCACCCTGGTTCCAGAGGCCTACCGGCTC
Source organism: uncultured Acetobacteraceae bacterium (assembly GCA_964247035.1). Lineage (GTDB taxonomy): Bacteria > Pseudomonadota > Alphaproteobacteria > Acetobacterales > Acetobacteraceae > LMUY01. Next base: position 1,606 of record CAXTTH010000157.1, on the reverse strand, counting down.
ATGAAGCCGAGGGGGAAGTTCGGCAAGGCGCGGGAGGAGATGATCGAGAACCCGGCCGGTCTGCCCAACTGCATCATCGCCCTCAACATGGCCGAGCGCCTGGGGGCCGACCCCCTGATGGTGATGCAGAACCTCTACATCGTGGAGGGTCGCCCAAGCTGGTCCGCGCAGTTTGTCATCAGCGCCATCAACTCCTGCGGCCGCTACTCCGCGCTGCAATACCAGGTCACAGATGAGGGTGTGCAGACGGTGGATTACGAAGTGTCCGTCTGGGACGACGCGGCTCAGTCCAAGGTGGCGGTCAAGAAAAAAGCCGCCGTTCCGAAGCTGACGTTCGTGGCATGGGCCATCGACAAGGAAACCAAGGCGCGCCTGGAATCTCCACCGATCACCATGGAAATGGCGGTCCTGGAGGGCTGGTACGACAAGCCAGGCTCCAAGTGGAAAACCATGCCCTTGATCATGGGGCGCTACCGGGCTGCCAGCTTTTTCGGACGGACCTACTGCCCTGAAATCCTCATGGGCCTGCGCACCCAGGACGAGGAGATGGAAACCATCGAGGCCGAGATGGCGGCCGACGGCTCTTGGGGCATCGCTGCGGAGCGCCCCGAAGCGCAGCCGGCCGCAACTCCGGCGCAGATTGAGCACGAGCAGGTAGTCACTCTAGACCTTAGCACGGACAAGCCTGCTCCAGATCCCGCCGAGGCGAGCAGCGCGGCGCAGCAAGACGGCGAGAAGAGGTCGGAGCCGCCCCCTGCGGAGCGCCGCAAGCCGTCCGCAGCCCAGATCGCCCTGCAAGCGGCCCTGGCGCGGGGCAAGACGGACTGGCCGGCCGATTTCGCCCCCACGCCGCAGCAGGCGGACATGCACCTGAGAGGCGATCCGCAGCCGTCGCCGCCGGAGCGCGACGACGATTTCGGTTCGGGCGAGTAGGAGGACGCCGTGAAGATCACATCCATCGAAGTGACCAATTGGCTGGCGCACCGGCACTGCAAGCTGGCCCTGGCGTCCATGACGATCATCTCCGGCCCGAACGCGGCCGGGAAGTCCAGCTTGGCCGACGCCATCGCCTTCGGCCTGCAAGGCGAGTTGCGTCGCGCGGCGGCGGCCGGGCAGCGCAAGCAGCTGCTCACCGAGGGCGCCGCGAAGGGCAGCGTGCGGCTGACGTTCGGCCCGGATCGGGTGATGGAGCGCGACATCGGTTCCGGCAAGCTGTGCCAGAGCGCGGCGTTCGCCACCGAGGGCGTGTGCCTGGACGCCTTGCCTTTCCTGCTCGACCCGGCGGCGTTTGCCCGCGCGCCTGGTAACGAGCGCCGCAGCATGTTGCAGGCGCTGCTCAAGGCCGAGACTGGCTTGCCGTTGGTGGCGACCAAGCTGGAGGCGCTTGGGGTGCGCGCGGATGTGGTCAAGAAGCTGCTGGCCGCGCAACACGGTGACATCGACGTGTGGCGGGAGATGGCGCGGGATGGCGCGAGCAACGCGCGGGCTGCCTGGAAGTCCGCTGCCGGCGAAACCTACGGGGCGGTGAAGGCTGCCACATGGCAGGCCGAAGTGCCGGCCCGGCCCGGCCCTGGCGCGCTGCTGGCCGCCCGGCAGGCGCTTGAGG
>CAXTTH010000156.1:0-5704 GCA_964247035.1 uncultured Acetobacteraceae bacterium | reverse complement strand
ACACCCTCTCAGCCCAGCCCCAGAGGGACAACCTCCATAGCAGCGACAGCTAGGCCGATCCTTTCACCAGGCTGCGCCGGTATTGCCGCTGGCGCTGGCGCAGCGCCGGGTCTGGTCCTACCAGTTTGCTGACCACCTCGTGCACCCGCGCCACCTCGGCCACGTGGGCGGCTGCGCCGAGCCGCGCCGTTACGCTAGCGTTATGGCGGCGGTGGCGGTTCAGCGGGCGGCTCACGTAGGCCACCTGCACGCCCGGACGCGCTAGCATCTCGGCATATATCCGCCAATCGCCGGCGACGCGGAAATGCGCGAGGTCGGCCTCACAGCGGCGCAAGGCGGCCAGCAGGTCGGCGCGTCGCCACAGCACGCCGCTGACGTTCAGGATCAGGTTGCGCTCGGCCAGATGCTCGCGCAGGAAGGCGGCCCCGCTAAACACGGCGTCCGTCGCCAGCACAGCCGGCCCATAGTAATCCTTGTGGTCCGGCCACAGCAGGGCGCCGTTTCCATCGATGGCGCAACTGTCGGAGAAGGCGAAGGCTGCCTCCGGCGCGCGTCCGGCCGCTTCGGCCACCGCGGCAAGGAACGCCGGGTCGGCCTCGTCATCCGCTTCGGCGATCCACAGCCAGTCGCCGCCCGCCCGCTCCGCCGCTCGCCGCCACTGCCGGAACACGGAACCGGAGCGCCGGACCTGCTCCTCCACCTCGATGCGCCGGCCCCATGCTTCCGCCGTCTGCCGCGCCGCCGCCACGCTGTCGTCGGTGGAGGCGTCGTCCAGCACGATCACCTCACGCACCGGATAGGATTGAGCGAGGATAGAGGCCAGGCGGGAGGGCATGTAGCGGCCGTAGTCGCAGCTCGGCACCACGACCGAGACCGAGAGCAGGTCGGGGCGGGCCAACTTGAGCAGCGCTGCGCTGTAGCCTTCGAACCGGAACTCGGCGCGGCTGGCAGCGGCCAGGACGCGCTTGCGTTCCGGCCCGAACCCGGCGGCCAGCGCCGCGGCAGCCCGTGCCATGGCCGTCACGTCGCCCAATGGGACGCTGCGCCCGGCCTCGAACCGGGCCAGCAGGTCTGGCACGCCGCCGGTTTCCTCAAAGGCCACCACGGGGGTGCCGTTCGCCATGGCCTCCAGCACGACGGAGGGCAGCGGGTCCTCCCGGGAGGTGAGCAGGAACACGTCGGCGGCGGCCAGAAGATCTGCCGGCTCGTCGCGCTGGCCCAGGAAGCGGAACGACCCCGTGGCTTCCGCAGCCGCGATCTCGGCGCCGAAATGCGACTCGATGGCTGGGTCGATGCCGCCTGCCCAGGCGAAGCTGACCGGGACGTCGGCATCCCGCATGGCCCGCCACACGTGCAGGAACAGGTCAAAGCCCTTGCGCAGGTCGGCGTAGCCCATCCCGAGCGCCAGCAGGCCGTTCAGCGGCACATGCAGCTCGGCGCGCACGGCATGGCGGGCCCCTGGCGCGGGCTGCCTGACGTCCACGCCCTGGGGCAGGATGGCGGTGTGCGGCGGCGCTGACCCCAGCGCTTGCAGGCAACGGTCCCGCACCAGCTCGGCCGGGAACACGACGGTGCGGGCGCTGCCTATGCCTTCCCGCAGCGCGCCGATCAGCTGCTTTTCCCGCAACAGGCGCGGCAGCTCGTGCACCAGCAGCACGGACGGGATCTGTTGGCGTGCCACCAACGCCGCCAACCCGGCAGGGGCGGGGGTGTTGACGATGGCGGCCGGGCAGCCCGCCGCCCGGGCGGATCGGACGAGCGAGTCCAGCTGGCCGGGGTCCCCCGCCACGACGGTAGGCGCCACGGCGCGGCACTCGGCCTCCAGTGGACCGCCCGCGAGCAGCAGGAAGGCCACGTCCACGCCATGGTTGGCCCGCAACGCCCGGCCGAGCCGCAGCAGCAGGGTTTGCGCGCCATGGACCAGGCCGTCATGCCCCACCAGCAGGATGCGGGTGCGCGCCCCAGGCGCCGGCAGCCCGGCCGCGGCCCTTGCCGTGGCGTTGAGGAACGCGCCGCCCCAGTGCACGTCGGGCTCCAGCGTGGCGCCCTCCGCCCACTCGTTCCAGGCGTTGATGCAGACCACCGCCTCGCCCTCGATCGGGTTGCGGCGGGCAAAACCGATCAGGTCCTCCAGCCAGGCCTGGTACAGCGCCGGGGTGGCGCCGTGCAGCACGGTGCCAGTGCCCTGCCGACGCGGGTCGTTGTCCCAGCCCGGCGCCGCCGTCTTGATGAGAGGGTAGGCCGGCTGCAGCTCCTCGACGGAAGAGCGGGCGATGGCGGCGTAGTCGTACACTTCGGCATCGAACGCCGGGTCGAGCACGTGCAGCCCGTCCGTGATCATCGGGGTGCAGCTGGTCAGCTTGTGCGGCGGGAACTCCACGGCGGCGTCCATCCCGGCGGGGCGCGGGTCGTGCTCGCCGAAGCTCTGCGCCATGATGAACAACGGGTCCTCGCCGTGCGCGGCGCGGAACAGCCGCCGCCAGCGGTCCACCGTCGCCGCGGTGTCCGGGATAAGCTGGGCGCGGTACACCATCAACACGGGGCGGTCGCCCAGGCGGATATACCGGGGGTCGGCGAAGTGCCGGGCGAACTCGGCGATCAGCGCCGGCTCGTCGCGGGTGCGGTAGTCCTGGCTGATCAGCACCTCGTGGTCCGAGCCGTCCCAGCGGCGGGACCAGTTCTCATTGGCCCACATGAGGCAGAACGGCAGGTCGAGGCCGCGGTCGGCGAGCAGCGCCTCCAGCGGCGCTTCGAGCAGGCGGCGGCCGTTGAACCAGTAGAAGTAGAAGACGAAGCCGTGCAGCCCCGCGCCGCGCGCCAGTTCGGCCTGGCGGCGCAGCGTGTCGCTGCCGGCCAGCCGGTAGTGGCCCAGGTCGCGCGGGATGCGCGGCTGGTAGTGCCCGGCGAAGCGCGGCAGCGCGCGGCCCAGGCTGGTCCATTCGGTGAAGCCATTGCCCCACCAGGCGTCGTTCTCGGCCACCGGGTGGAACTGCGGCAGGTAGTAGGCCAGCAGCATGGCTCGGCGCGGCAGGCCCGGCGGCAGCGCTTGCACCGCCTCGAACCCGGCGGCCGGCCGGGTGTTGCGCCGCACCTCGTCCGCGATGTTGGGCGCGCCCGTGTCCAGCCCGCCCTCCTCCCGCCAGCGCAGCAGCCCGAGCAGGGGATTGGCGTGCAGGCCCGATCCGCCCCAGCGGCGCGGGTTGAAGCGTGGGCAAGGCGCGCGGCCCTCGCTGGCGCCGCTCACCAGGTAGTGCTCCATCGGGTCCATGCCGATGGCGGCCACGTCCGGGTTCTCGCGCAGGTAGAACGCCGCGTCGAACTCGGCAAGCGGGCTGACGGCGGGGGTGCATCGCTGGCGCAGGTAGTGGGCCAGGCAAAGCTCGCCGGGAGGCACGGCGTGGCGCGGGCGATACCAGGCAGGGTCGAAATGCGCCACCGGACGGCGGCCGGCGGCCTCTCCTTGCCGGATGTAGTGCAGCAGCGGGTTGCCCGTGCAGTCGGGGTTGCGGCTGCGGTAGTAGGCAGGATCGAAATACGGGTTGGGCCAGCGGTCCTCCTGCCAGCCATAGCGGTGCCAATGCACCAGCACGGCATGGCTGCCGCCAGGAACGTCCGTGTTGCGGCCAGCGAACCACTCCCCCTCGAACAGGCCGGAGCGTTGCAGGATGGCCAGCTCCTGCTGCTCCGATGGATCGGACACGCTGAGAACATCCGGTGCGTCCGTCGCGTTCCGTCCCATGAAGCGCCTGCTTGTGTGCGGTTTCGCGCATACCTTAATGCAGTCGTACTCCGCGCCAAAGAACTTTGTTCACGCATTTGCGAAGCGCTGAGGCAGGCATTTCCCTGTGAGGGCAGGATTTGACTGGCCAGGCTGGACCGCCGCCGCCGGCTGCTGTAGCCCTGATGGGTGATGCAAGGCCTTACCCTCGTCACCGGCGCCACCGGGTTCGTCGGCTCCGCAGTCGCTCGCGTCCTGCTCGCCCGTGGCCATCGGCTTCGCCTGCTCGTGCGGGAAGGCAGTGACCGCAGCAACATCGCGGGACTGCCGGCGGAGATCGTGGTGGGAGACCTGAAGGACACGGCATCCCTGGAATGCGCCGTGGCAGGCTGCGACAAGGTCGCGCACGTGGCCGCGGACTACCGGCTCTGGGTGCCGGACCCGGCGGCCATGAACGCCGCCAACGTCGCGGGCACGCGCGCCCTGCTGCTAGCCGCGCACCGCGCCGGGGCGGCGCGCATGGTCTATTGCAGCAGCGTGGCGGCCCTGGGCCTGGTGGGGGACGGCACGCCTGGCACGGAGGACACCCCCGTCTCGCTGGACAAGGTGATCGGCACCTACAAGCAGTCCAAGTACCTGGCGGAGCAGGCCGTGCTGGAGCTGGCGCGCGAGGGCGTGCCCGTGGTGGTGGTCAACCCCAGCGCTCCCGTCGGCCCGCGGGATATCAAGCCCACGCCGACCGGCAAGATGATCGCCGACACGGCAGCCGGGCGGATGCCGGCCTACGTCGATACCGGGCTGAACGTGGTGCACGTGGACGACGTGGCGGAAGGCCACGCCTTGGCGCTGGAGCGGGGCCGGGTGGGGGAGCGCTACATCCTGGGCGGCGAGGATTTCAGCATGGCGGAGCTGCTGGCGCTGGTCGCGCGCATCGCCGGGCGCAAGCCGCCCCGGGTCAGGCTGCCGCACGCGGCGCTGTATCCCGTGGCGCTGGCGAGCGAGGGCCTGGCGCGGGCGTTCGGCATAGAGCCTGTGGGGACGCGGGACATCCTGGCGATGGCGCGCAAGAAGATGTTCTTCTCCTCCGCCAAGGCGCGCGCCGAGCTGGGCTACGCGCCCCGTCCGGCTGCCGAGGCGGTACGGGACGCAGTGGCCTGGTTCCGCGCCCGGAACCGGGCGCCGGCATGACGATCCTGGCCCTGCTCGCGCTGGCCGCCTGGGCCTACCTGCTGGCCGGGCATGGCCGTTTCTGGTCCGCCGGGCCCAGCCTGGCCGCCGCCATGCCGGCTGCCGCGCCGGCCGTCGATGTCGTCATCCCCGCGCGGGACGAGGCGGAGTGCATCGGCCGCAGCCTGTCCTCCCTGCTGGCGCAGGACTATCCCGGGCCACTGCGCATCATCCTGGTCGATGATCGCAGCAGCGATGGCACAGCCGCCATCGCGCATGGCCTGGCCGATCCACGGCTGCTGGTGATCGAGGGCCAGGACCGGCCCGTCGGGTGGAGCGGCAAGCTTTGGGCGGTGGCGCAAGGCGTGGCCCGTAGCGCCGCTCCCCTGGTGCTGCTGTGCGACGCCGACATCGTGCATGACCCGGCGCACGTCGCCACCCTGGTCGCCAAGCTGGAAGCCGACCGGCTGGACCTGGTGTCAGAGATGGTCGAGTTGCGCTGCGCCAGCCCCGCCGAACGCGCGCTGGTGCCGGCCTTCGTGTTTTTCTTCCAGATGCTCTATCCGTTCGCCCGGGTGAACGACCCGCGCCGCCGCACCGCCGCCGCCGCTGGCGGCACGATGCTGGCCCGCCGCACCGCGCTGGACCGCCTTGGCGGCATCGAGGCCGTGCGCGGCGCTCTGATCGACGACGTGGCACTGGCCACTGCGATCAAGCGCGGCGGCCCGATCTGGCTGGGACACAGCCGGCTGGCGCGCTCGGTCCGCCCCTACCCGGCCGCCGCCGACGTGTGGCGCATGGTGGCCCGCACCGCTTACG
>CAXTTH010000155.1:4824-5728 GCA_964247035.1 uncultured Acetobacteraceae bacterium | reverse complement strand
ATGATGCCGCGCATGGCGGCGGCCGGCCCAACACGGTCGGCGACGCGCCCGGCCGCCATGGGGCCGCATAGCGCGCCCAGGCCGAACACCACCCAAGTCAGCGATCCAGCGGCCAAGCCGAGGCCAAGGCCGCGCGCCACGAAATCCACCAGGAACACCATGTGCGGCACCAGCCCGACCGCACATAGGCCGTAAGTGGCCGAGAGCGACAGGAATCGGCCCGGCGGTCCTGGAGCGGGCGCGGCCGAGGCAGCCGGCACGGCCGGCCAAGCGCCCCAGGCTACCATCGTCAACGCCAAGGCCAGCGCCGCAAGCCCGAGCCAAGCCTGGGCCAGCCCCCAGCGCAGCAGCAGAGGCACCAGGGTTCCGGAGGCGGCGATCCCCAGGCCCACCCCGGTGAACAGCACGCCGCTGGCCAGCCCGCGCCGTGCCGCCGGCACCTGGGACAGCACGGAGGACGGCGCCAGGATCATCAGCAAGCCGCCGCTCAGGCCGGAGAGCAGCCGCCAGCCGAAGAACCATGCGAAGGGCTGCCGCACCGAGCAGGCCGCGAGCGCCACCACCACGGCGAGCATGGCCCCGCGTAGCACCGCCCGGATGCCGAACCGTGCCGCGGCCCGCCGCGCCAGCAGCGCGCCCCCCAGGTAGCCGAGCAAGTTGGCTGCCCCGAGATAGCCCGCCGCACCTGGCGCAAACCAGCCTTGCGCGATCAGCACCGGCAGCAGCGGCGAATAGGCGAAGCGCGCCAGGCCGATGCCGGTCAGCGTGGCTGCTGTGGCGGCCAGCACGGGCTGCCAGGGAATGCTGTCTTGGGGGGTCATGGATGCGAGCTTGACGGAGGACGGCAGTGGGGGGGGGGGCGGGGGGCGGGGGGGGGGGCGCGGCGGGCGCCGCGGCCGCTGGG
>CAXTTH010000155.1:0-4814 GCA_964247035.1 uncultured Acetobacteraceae bacterium | reverse complement strand
AAGGTATGCGAGCTTGACGGCGGCCGGCAGGGGGGCGGCCCCGGCTCGACGCTGGGCCGCCCCGGCTAGACGAAGCGGAAGTTTGAGGCGGTCAAGGAGGAGGGGGCGACGCCGTTAAGGTCGATGAACGCGCCGTTGCCCACGTAAACCGTGGCCCCGCCAGTGATCGAGGACACGCTAAGCGCAGCAAAGTTGGCCTCCTGATGGCTTTGAACCTGGATCACGTCGGTCACCGGATTGAAACCCGTGATGGTCGGCAGGCTCAGCCCGCTGCCCGCTTCGTCCAGCACGGTGAGAGGACGAGCCGAGATGACGGCATCGTTGTTGAGCAGGCCATACACCAGGTTCGGGCTGCTGCCGGCGATGGTTTGCGGGCTGATGCCGATGATCGCGCCATTGCTGGGAGGGGGCGCGCCGCCTGACAGCTCGGCCACCTGGGCGCGGATCGTTGCGGCGGTCGAGGTGGAGGACAGGACTTGCGACTGGTCCGCCGCGATCTCGACCGCGTTGGCCGGCCGTCCTATGGCAGTTTCGGTGGCCGTGTTGACGCCACTGGCAAACTCCGCGCTGCCGACCAGGCTGGATTGCAGGGCCTGCAAGCTGCCTCCCCCGGCGACGTATTGCCTGCTGGCGGCGATGTCCGCAGAGCTGGCGGCGCGGCCCAGGTTGTTCTGGTAAGCGGTGCTGACGGCGTTGGCGAACTCGGCGCCGCCGATCAGGCTCGCGTTGAGGGCCGGCAACGTTCCGCCGGCAGCGACATACTGCCGGGTGGCCCCGGTGTCTCCTGCCGATGCCGCCCGGCCCAAATCGTTCTGGTAGGCGGCATTGACGGCGTTGACGAACTCGGCGCCGCCAGTCAGGTTCGCGTTGAGGGCCGGCAACGTTCCGCCGGCAGCGACGTACTGCCGGGTGGCCGCGATGTCTCCTGCCGACGCCGCACGGCCCAAATCGTTCTGGTAGGCGGCGCTGACGGCGTTGGCGAACTCGGCGCTGGCGACTAGGCTTGCGTTGAGGGCCGGCAGTGTTCCACCGGCAATGACGTATTGCTCGGTGGCCGCGATGTCGCCTGGCGACGCTGCCCGGCCCAGGTCGTTCCGGTAGGCGGCGCTGATCGCATTGGCGAACTCGGCGCTGCCGACCAGGCTGGCGTTGAGGGCCCGCAGCGTTCCGCCGCTGGAGACATACTGCTGGCTGGCGGAGATGTCCCCCGGCGTAGCGGCGCGGCCCAGGTCGTTGCGGTAGGCGGCGCCGATGGCGTTGGCGAACTCGGCGCTGCCGACCAGGCCTGCATTGAGGGATTGCAGCGTTCCGCCGGCAGCGACGTATCGTTCAGTGGCCGCGATGTCGCCCGGCGAGGCCGCCCGGGCCAGGTCGTTCTGGTAGGCGGCGCTGACGGCGCTGGCGAACTCGGCGCTGCCGGTCAGGCTCGAATCGAGGCCTTGCAGCGCACCGCCGGCGGCAAGGTAGCGTTCGCTGGCCGAGATGTCGGTAGAACTGGCGGCCCGGCCCAGGTATTGCTGGTAGGAGCTGGCAATGGCAGCGCCCGCCTCCGCCGTGGTGGCGAGGGCGCTGCGGATGTCGGCGGCGCTGACGCCGTTGGCAAGCGACTGCTCGACTCCGAACAACTCGGGAATGGTGATGCTGCGGCCCAGGACGTCGGTGAACGCGGTTTCGGCCGCCGCCGTGACGGACGGGGACGCATAGTCCGCGATCAGGGCTTGTCCCGCGGGAGTGATCTGTAGCCCAAGATCTTCCAGGATGGCGATATCGAGACCTGATATCGGGCTGCTCGACTCGTATGGGTTGATGAGGTCGTTCTGCAGCAAGGCCGGGTCGGTCGCGTCGCCGTTGGCGCCGACATGGTAATAGTTCGAGCCGCCCAGGCTGGTGGTGAGCGGCACGGCGGCGCCATAGGCACCGACGGCGGCGGCGCCAATGAAGAAATCCTGACCTGAGCCGTTGAACTGCGAGAGCGTGTCGAAAGTGGTTTCGAACCCGGAAAACTGCGCGGAACTGTCGCGGTAACCTATCACTCCAAGGCCATGCAACAGCTCGTGGTCGAAGGTCGCCACTAAACTGCCCGAAACGGTGCTGGCGTTGCTCGCAAGGTAATCGGAGTTGAAATCAATCGTGATGTCACTGCCTGCGAGATGGTTTCCGGTCTTCAGCTCGTTGTCCGACGACAGGCTGACGACCTGGTTTCCATTAAACGTTTGCAGCGTGTAGCCCTCGGCCGTGGGGCCTCCATCGGCCAGCGTGCCAGAGTTGGTGCCTGCAACATTGCCGAGAGGCGTCACGTTGAGCTGGACCACGAGGGTTCCTGCGCCCGAGACGTATTGCGACAATGTCGCCAAAGCCGTATTCAGCGCTTGCTGGAGCGCACTGTCCTGCGGATCGCTGTTCACTGCGGGATCGGTCAGGTTGACGGCATAGTTGAACGGCATTGCAAGCTCCCTGTTGTTTTCGCAACTATCACCTTTTCCGGCGCTGGACGAGTCGCTACGCCGCCATGGTTCAAGGAATTCGCATCACGGTCCCGGCGCGGCTGGGCGCTGGTGCAGGGCTTGCCACTCCTTGTAGGGCATGCCGTAGACGATCTCCCGCGCCTCCGGGTCCGTCAGCACCACGTCGCGCGCCTCGGCCGCTTCGCGATACCAGCGGCTCAGGCAGTTGCGGCAGAAGCCGGCCAGGTTCATCAGGTCGATGTTCTGCACGTCCGTGCGCTCGCCCAGGTGCTCCACCAGGCGGCGGAACGCGGCGGCTTCCAGCTCGGTGCGGGTCGCGGGGTCGATCGGGGTCATCAGCGGGTCCTCCTGCGGCTGATATGGCGGATGCGCCCGGCGTTCGCCATACTGCGCGCCCTGCCCCATGCGGCGACATGCATGGCTGCCTGCCTGAACCCTCGGAGCATCCTTTTGGCCCAATCCAAGCTGCGCCGCCGGCGCCGCACCAAGATCATCGCCACCCTCGGCCCGGCCAGCAGCACGCCGGAGGTGCTGGGCCGGCTGTTCCGCGCCGGGGCCGACGTGTTCCGGCTCAACTTCAGCCATGGCTCGCACGAGGACCACTTGGCCCGCATCGGGATGATCCGCGCGCTGGAGGCGGAGATGCGCCGCCCGATCGGCATCCTGGCCGACGTGCAAGGCCCCAAGCTGCGGGTCGGCCGGTTCCAGGCCGGGCGGGTGGCGCTGCAAACCGGGCACGGCTTCCGCCTCGACCTTTCGCCGGTGCCCGGCGACGCCAACCGCGTGCAGCTGCCCCACCCGGAAATCATGGCCGCCGCCGGTATCGGCACCACCCTGCTGCTGGATGATGGCAAGCTGCGGCTGCGGGTGGCGCGCAAGCGGGACGACCACCTGGAATGCGAGATCGTCACCGGCGGGCCGCTGTCCGACCGCAAGGGCGTCAACGTGCCGGACGTGGTGCTGCCGATCCCGGCGCTGACCAAGAAGGACCACGAGGACCTGCGCTTCGCGCTGGAGCACGGAGCGGACTACATAGGCTTGTCCTTCGTGCAGCGCCCGGAGGACGTGGCGGAGGCCCGCGCCATCGCCGACGGCCGCGCCTGGATCATGACCAAGCTGGAGAAGCCGCAGGCGCTGGACAACCTAGACGGCATCCTCGCCCTGTCGGACGCGGTGATGGTGGCGCGCGGCGACCTGGGCGTGGAGCTGCCGCCGGAAGAGGTGCCGTTGGCGCAGAAGCGCATCGTGCGCGCCGCCCGCCAGGCCGGGCTGCCGGTGGTGGTGGCGACGCAGATGCTGGAGAGCATGATCACCGCCCCCGCGCCTACCCGGGCCGAGGCGTCCGACGTGGCGACGGCGGTATTTGACGGGGCGGACGCGGTGATGCTGTCGGCTGAGACCGCGGCCGGGCAATATCCGTTCGAGGCGGTCAACATCATGGACCGCATCATCGACCGGGTGGAGCAGGACCCTGGCTGGCGGGAGCTGTGCGAGACCGGCCGGCCCAAGCCGCAGGGCACCGTGAACGACGCTATCGCCGAGGCGGCGCGGCAGATCGCCAAGACCATCGGCGCCAAGGCGATTGCCGCCTACACCATGTCCGGCTCCACCGCGCTGCGCATCGCGCGCACCCGGCCGGACTGCCCCGTGCTGGGGCTGACCACGCAGGAAGCCACGGCACGCCGCATGGCGGTGGTATGGGGCGTCCACGCCGTGCTCGCCACCGAGACGCACAGCATGACCGAGACCGTGACGCGCGCCACGCGGACCGCGCGGGCGGAAGGTTTCGCGGCGCTGGGCGACTATGTGGTGGTCGCGGCCGGGGTGCCGTTCGGCCAGGCGGGCACGACGAACGCGCTCCGCGTGGCGAGCGTCCGGTAAGGCTGCGGAGGCCGCCGCACGGGATGGCGAGGCGAAACCTCAGCGCAGGATGATCACCCCCCGGCGGTTCTGCGGCTCGCGCACTCCGGCGGCGGTCGCCACCAGCGGCCGCGTCTCTCCGTAGCCGTTGATGGAAATCTCGCTGCCGGGCACGCCGTCCCGCACCAATTCGGCCTGCACGGTCTTTGCCCGCCGGACCGAGAGGCCCTGGTTGTACTGCGCTGTGCCGGAGAGGTCCGTGTAGCCGTTCACCTCGATGCGGGTGGTCTGCACGCGGGTGCTGGCATGCGCGGCCTCCGCCACGATCTGCCGGGCGCGGTCGGTCAGGTCGGCGCGGTCCCAGTCGAAGAACACCAGGTAGGGGCGCGCAGCTTGCGCCACCGGGGCAGGAGCTGGCGCCGGCGGCGGCGGCGGCGCGGCGGCGTTGAACGCGTAACGGACGCCCAGCATGACGCTGTGGTTGTACTC
>CAXTTH010000154.1:0-5736 GCA_964247035.1 uncultured Acetobacteraceae bacterium | reverse complement strand
CGCCCTGGTGGCCGCGCGCTACGCGACCTTCCTCGGCATCACCCGGCTGACGCTCGGCAACATGACGGCAGTGGCCCGCAGCACCTTCGGCCGGGTGCAGCGCCTGTCGGCCGACTGGCAGGCCAACACCTTCGCCGGGTCCACGGTGCGCAAGGTCAGCCGCGGCATGTGGGCGTTCGACACGCTGAACGACACGCTGCTGCTGGCGCTGTTCCCGTCGCTGCTGGTGCTCGCCGCCACCACGGCGCTACTCGGCCTGCGCTGGCCGGTGATGGGCGCCATCATCGCCACGGGGGCGGCGGCCACCATCGCCCTGTCCGTCGCCACCTCGCTCGGCTACGTGGCGCCCGCCGCGCGGCTGGCCAACCAGTGGGACACCCGGCTTGGCGGCATCCTGGCGGACGCGATCAGCTGCAACGCCGTCGTCAAGTCGTTCGGCGCCGAGGTGCGGGAGGAGGCGCAGTTGGACCGCACGCTGGCCAAGTGGTCGCGGCGCACCCGGCGGCAATGGATCCGCGGCACCAACAGCGGCACCGCCCAGGCCGCCACGCTGCTGCTGCTGCGCACGGCCGTGGTGGGCGCAGCGCTGTGGCTGTGGTGGGCCGGCCGGGCGACGCCGGGCGACGTGACTTGGGTGCTGACGACGTATTTCGTGGTGCACGGCTACCTGCGCGACGTGGGCCAGCACATCGCCGTGCTGCAGCGCTCGGTGAACGACATGCACGAGATGGTGCTGCTGAACAGCGAGCTGCCCGGCGTGCGCGACCGGCTGCATGCGCCCGCAATTCAGGTCAGCCGCGGCGAGATCGCCTTCGACCGGGTCGGCTTCGGCTATGCCGGCCAGCCGCCGCTGTACGAGGATTTCTCGCTGCGGATCGCCCCGGGCGAGCGCGTGGGCCTGGTCGGGCGCTCCGGGTCCGGCAAGACCACCTTCGTCAAGCTGATCGCCCGCTTGCACGATGTCACCGGCGGCCGAATCCTGGTCGATGGGCAGGACATCGCCGGAGTAACGCAAGCCTCGCTGCGCTCCCAGATCGCCGTCGTGCAGCAGGACCCGGTGCTGTTCCACCGCTCCCTGGCGGAGAACATCGGCTACGGCCGCCCCGGCGCCACGCAGGACGCGGTCGAACATGCGGCACGGCTGGCCAACGCGCACGAGTTCATCGCCCGGCTGCCGAAAGGCTACGGCACGCTGGTGGGCGAGCGTGGCATCAAGCTGTCCGGCGGCGAGCGCCAGCGCGTGGCGCTGGCACGGGCTTTCCTGGCCGACGCGCCCATCCTGATCCTGGACGAGGCGACCTCCAGCCTGGACTCGGAGTCCGAAAGCCTGATCCAGGATGCGATGCTGCGGCTGATGCAGGGGCGCACCGCCATCGTGATCGCGCACCGGCTGAGCACGGTGCGGGCGCTGGACCGGATCATGGTGTTCGAGCGGGGCCGCGTCGCCGAGGAGGGCACCCATGCCGGCCTGCTGAGCGGCGACGGGATTTATCGCCGCCTGTTCACGACCCAGGCCCTAGGGCTTGTGGAAGCGGCCTGACCCCACCTGTCAAGTGAAGGCCAGGCTGCTCCCGCCGGGATCAGCCGCCCGGCTTGTCGTTGGTGAGCTGCAACGGGACCCAGCGCAGGCCGTCGCTGTTCTGCACCAGCATCAGCACGGTCTTGCGGCTCATGCTGCGGTACTTGGCCACCCGCTCCTGCACCTCCTGCGGGTTGGACACCATCTCTTGCTGAACCTCCGTCACCACGTCCCCGGGCTTGACGCCGCGGCCAGCAGCCGGGCCGTTGTTGGTGACTTCCGTCACGACCACGCCCTTCTGGTCGCCCGCCAGGTTGTACTTGGCGCGCAGGTCGTCGGTCAGCGGAGCCATCTTCATGCCAAGGCCGGTGATGGCCACGGCGGCGCTGGCGGGCTTGGACGCGGGGGCGGGCTGCTGGGTGGCGCTTGCCTGCTGCACCTCGTCGGGCAGCTCGGCGATGGAGGCCTGGATCGTCACCTCCTTGCCGTCCCGCCAGAGCACCACCGGCACCAGCTTGCCGATCTCGGTCTCAGCCACCAGGCGGGGCAGGGCGTGCAGGTCCTTCACGTCGGAGCCGTTGAACTTGAGGATCACGTCGCCGCCATGGATCTGCGACTTGGCGGCCGGGCCATCATCGGTGACGCTGGCGACCATGGCGCCGCGCGCCGGGTGCAGTCCCAACCCGTCGGCGATGTCCGGCGTGACCTGCTGGATTTGCACGCCCAGCCAGCCGCGCTTGGCTCGCCCGAAATCCTTCAACTGCGCCACGACCTGCTTGGCCATGTTGGACGGGATGGAGAAGCCGATGCCGATCGAGCCGCCGGACGGCGAGTAGATGGCCGTGTTGATGCCGATCACCTCGCCGTTCATGTTGAACAGCGGGCCGCCAGAGTTGCCGCGATTGATGGCGGCGTCGGTCTGGATGAAGTCGTCGTACGGGCCCTGCCGGATGTCCCGGCCACGCGCGCTGACGATCCCCGCGGTGACGGAGCCGCCGAGGCCGAACGGGTTGCCGATCGCCAGCACCCAGTCGCCCACGCGGGCGCCGTCGCTGTCGGCGAACGGCACGGCGGGCAGCGGGGTGGGGCTTTCCACCTTCAGCAGCGCCACGTCGGTGCGGTCGTCGTGACCGATCAGCTTGGCCTTCAGCGACGTTCCGTCATGCAGGTTGACGGTGATCTCGTCCGCACCCTCGATGACGTGGTTGTTGGTGACGATGAAGCCGGCCGGGTCGATGATGAAGCCGGAGCCGAGCGCCACGCCACGCCGGGGCGAGTCGTCGCCACCGCCGTTGTCGCCGCGCTGCCCGCCACCTGGACCGCCGCCACCTCCCGGACCGCCGCCTTGCCCGCCATGGCGCTCCATGAAGTCCTTGAAGAACTGCTCGAACGGCGACCCCTGCGGAAAGGGCTGCTCGTCAGGCCCGCCCGGCCGGTCGGCCTTGGCCTGGACCGCCTGCTGCGAGGAAATGTTCACCACCGCGGGCGCCAGGGCCGCCGCGAGGTCGGCGAAGCTGTCCGGGGCGCTGCGGGCAACTGCTGCGAAGGGAACGGTAAGCGGCGCAACAAGCGCTACTGGCAAGGCGAGCGGAGTGAGAGCGGTGGCGAGCGCCGCAGCGCGCAGGGAGATCAGGCGCATGGATGTTGAGTCCTTCTGTCAGGCGATGATGCCCGTATCAGCGGGGGCGTCGTCAAGGCGGCGGGGTGGCAGGCTCCTGCCGCAGCAGCTTGAAGAAATCATCGTCGGTGGACATCACGATGCGTGACTGCCCGCCAGCGAAGCCTTCCCGGTAAGCTTGCAGCGTGCGGTAGATGGTGAAGAACTGCGGGTCCTGGTTGAACGCGGTGGCGTAGGTGGCGATGGCGGTGGCCTCGCCCTGGCCGCGCAGCTTGTCGGCGGTGGCGCGGGCGTCTGCCAGCAACACGGTGCGGTCCCGCTCGGCGTCGGCGCGTATCTTGGCGCTGGCCTCCGCACCTTCCGCCCGGGCCTGGCTCGCCACGCGCTGCCGCTCGGACTTCATGCGGGACAGGATGGCCTGGGTGTTGCCCTCCGGCAGGTCGGCGCGGCGGATGCGCACATCCTCGATCGCCACGCCGAAGCCGGCCATCTCCGTGTTCACCTGGTTGCGGATCAGCCCCATGATGCGGCCGCGGTTGGCGGACAGCACCGCCAGCAGCGTCTCGTTGCCCAGCACCCGGCGCAGCGCGGAGGTGACGACGGAGTTCAGCCGGGCGCGGATCGCGTCCTCCTGCGCCCCGACCGCTTGGTAGTATTGCAGCGGGTCGGTGATGTGGAAGCGGGTGAAGCTGTCCACGATCAGCCGGCGCTGGTCGCTGAGGATGACCTCCTCGCCCGGGGTCGAGTAGTCCAGCAGACGGCGATCGAAGTTGATCACCGTCTGGATGAACGGCACCTTCACGTGCAGCCCGGGTGTCGCGATCACCCGGATCGGCTGGCCGAACTGGGTGATGAGCACCTGCTCGGTCTGCCCCACCGTGAACAGGGAGGACCCGGCGGCGAGCAGGATGATCAGCAGCGCGATGCCGGTCACGAGGGCTGACTGGCGCATCATGGCGCCGGCGCCGGGGGAATCGGCGCAGCCGGTGCGCCGGCTGCCAGCGGCTCGCCCAGGTTGAGCAGCGGCAGCGGCGTCTTGACCCCCGAATCCAGCACGGTGGTCGGCGTGTGGGACACCAGCGCCTGCATCGTCTCGATGTACAGCCGCCGCAGCGTCACGTCCTTGGCGGCCTTGTAGGCGGCGTAGATGCTGCCGAAGCGCTGCGCCTGGCCGCCGGCCTCCGCCACGCTCGCCTGCTGCGCGCCTTCCGCCTCCGCCACCAGGCGGGAGGCATCGCCGCGAGCGCGGGGCACGATGTCGTTGCGGTAGCTCTCGGCCTGGTTGCGAGCCGTCTCGGCGTCCGTGTTGGCGCGCTGCACGTCGCGGAAGCTCTCGATCACGTCGGAAGGAGGGTCAACTTTCTGCAGCTGCACTTGGGTGATCTCGACGCCGGACTTGTACTGGTCCAGCACCGCCTGCATCCCCGTCCGCACATCCGTCTCGATCTGCGCCCGCGCCTCCGTCAGCGCCGGCTGGATGGGGGTGCGGCCGACCACCTCCCGCATCTCGCTTTCCGCCACCTGCTTCACGGTGTCGTCCGGGTCGCGCGTGTTGAACAGGTAGTCGCCGGCGTCGCGCACCTTCCAGAACACGGCGAAGTCGATGTCGATGATGTTCTCGTCGCCGGTCAGCATCAAGCTCTCGGCGGGAACGCTCGGCGCGCTGTCCGCCGCGCCATCGTTGACCACGCCGCGCGAGGTCATCCGCAGCACGCCGACTGACTGGCGGGGCGTGAAGCCGACCTCCACCCGGTTGATCCGCGTCACCGACGGGGTGATCGCCGTCTCGACCGGCCAAGGAACGTGGTAGTTCAGGCCTGGCAGCGACGTGCGGTTGAAGGCGCCGAAACGCAGCACCACGCCCTGCTCGTCCGGCTCCACCCGGTAGAACCCGGTGGCGAGCCAGATGGCCGCCGCCAGCAGGCCCAGCAGCAACAGGCCGCGTCCGCCGGCGCGGGGAAAGCGGGACGGAAAGCCGGGACGGAAGCCGCTGCCCGGGGGCAGCATCCCGCGCAGCCCGTTGTTCACGCGCGCAATCAACTGGTCCAGGTCGGGCAGGCCGGTGTTCGGGCCGTTGCCGCCGCCACTGCCGTTGCCGCCCCATGGCCCGCGGTTTTCGCCCCGGTCTCCCTTTGGGGGAGGAGGCGTGCGCTTGCCGTCGCCGGGTCGGCCGCCGGGCGTGCCCCACGGCCCGGGCGTGGGCTCGTTGCCGTTGTTGTTCCAAGGCATGGGCTGCCGCGCTCCTAGGGGTTGGCCTTCGTGGCGTTGGCATCGTGATGCCCGATCGCCATATCCGGGCGCGGCCGGTTCCGACGGGGACTTGGCGTGATATTGATGATGCCACTGGGGTTTGCAAGCGCATGGCCGAAACCGACGAGACCACGCTGCGGCAGGCGCTGCGTGCCATTCCTGACCCGGCGACCGGGCGGGACATCGTGGAAGCCGGGCTGATCGACAGCCTGACCTTCCGCGGCGGCCTGGTGCACCTCGCCCTGCTGGCCGACCGCGCTTCCGCCCCGGCCATGGAAGGCGTGCGGGTGCGCGCGACCGCGGCGTTGCAGCGCTTGCCCGGCGTGCTCAACGTCTCCGCCGTGCTGAC
>CAXTTH010000153.1:0-5737 GCA_964247035.1 uncultured Acetobacteraceae bacterium | reverse complement strand
CAGGTTGACCTCGTCCGTCTTGAGCGACGCGAAACGCGGCAGCGGCAGGCCGGTGTTGCTGCCCTTGCCGGTGTTGCTGCCCTTGATAGACTCCGCCGGCACAGTCGCCACGGTGGCCAAGGGCGGCTCCGGAGCAGGGTGGGCCGGCTTGGCGGGGGCCGGCTTGGCCATGGGTGGCTTGGCCGCTGCCAGGGCGTGATGCGCCGTCGCGGGCTTGTGGGGCGGGGCATCGGCGGCCCCGGCCAGCAGCAACGCGGCGAGCAGAACAACATAAGCCGCGGGCCGCCCTATCAAGGGACGCCTCAACACGTAATGACGGGGCCGCCCCGCACGGCCGCCAGAAAGGTGGCGACGCCTGCCGTCACCACGCCGGGCAGCAATGCCGCCGGGTCGATCGCCTCAGCCAGCAGCCCGGCCTCGCAGGCAAGGGTGCGGATGCTGAGGTCGAGCGCCGCATTCCGCAGCGTGTCCAGGCCGGCGACGCCGCGGGCAACGATGACGGCATCCCGCCCGGAATCGCCCAGGCTGCGCCAGTCCGACAGCAGGGCGCGGCAGCCGCCATTGGTAGCGAACAGCGTCACGTCCCGCCCCAGCGCCGCTGCGGCGGTGGCCAGGACGAAAGCGTAGTGCGCTCGGTCATGCATGCCGGACAACAGCAGCACGCCTAACGGCTCAGCCCCTCGTTGCTCACCCATGATGGGGGCAGGCCGGGTCCTGCGGCAGGCGGATGGTGCGGAACCGCGTGCCGAGCGCGTCCCAGATCAACAGCCGGCCGACCAAGCTGTCACCAATGCCGAGCAGCTCCTTCAGCACCTCCGCAGCTTGCAGCGTGCCCATCACTCCGGTGACGGCGCCGAGCACGCCGGCCTCGCCGCAGGTGGGGATGGCGCCGGGCGGAGGTTCGGTGGGGTGGAGGCAGCGATAGCAGGGACCATTGCGTCTAAAGGTGGCTAGTTGGCCGTCAAAGCGGAGCACGGCGGCGGAAACGAGCGTCTTGCCGGCCGCCATGCAGGCATCGTTCAGCAAATATCGTGTTGGAAAGTTGTCGCTGCCATCGCAGGCGAGATCGTAGGCGCCGACGAGGCTGGCGACATTGGCCGCGGTCAGCCGGGTCTGGTGCAGCTCCAGTCGGGTGCCGGGGTTGAGCGCTCCGACGCTGGCGGCCAACGACGCTATCTTGGATTCGCCGATGCGCGCCGTCGTGTGCGCGACCTGGCGTTGCAGGTTGGACAGCTCCACGTTGTCATCGTCCACCACGCCGATCGTGCCGACGCCGGCAGCTGCGAGATAGAGGACCAGGGGACAACCGAGGCCGCCGGCCCCCACAACCAGCACGCGGGCGGCGCGCATGGTGGCCTGCCCAGCGCCGCCGATTTCGGCGAGCAGGATGTTGCGCGAGTAGCGGATCACTTCGTCGTCGGTGAAGTCGAGGTCCAAAGCCCCAATGCCCAGGTTCAGGTTCAGGTTCAGGAAAAGCCGTAAGCTGAGTTTATGTCGGAAACTAGGTTACAAGCTCCGTCATAGCCGGGTGCGACCCGCGCATAACGATAGAGACGTAAAGAGCAAGGAAGGCTTGAAGCGCCAATTACACCTTTTCGACTTGACCGTACTCCAGATCGACCGGCGTGGAGCGACCGAAGATGGAAACGGCCACTTTCACGCGGCCTTTTTCCTCGTCGATCTCCTCGACGGTGCCATTGAATGAGGTGAATGGCCCGTCGGCCACCCGCACCTGCTCGCCTACCTCGAACAGCACGGCGGGGCGGGGACGCTCCACGCCTTCGGCAGACTGCTTGATGATCCGATCGGCTTCGGCTTCGCTGATCGCCTGCGGCTTCAGCTTGCTGCCGAGAAAGCCGGTGACCTTGGGGGTGTCCTTGATGAGGTGCCAGGTATCGTCCGTCATCTCCATGCGCACCAGCACGTAGCCTGGAAAGAACTTGCGCTCCGCCTGGATCTTCTGGCCGCGCTTGAGTTCGACAACCTCCTCGGAGGGAACCAGCACATCGTCTACCAAGTCAGCCAGGCCCTTGCGGGCGGCTTGCTCTTTCACCTGCTCAGCAATCTTCTTCTCAAAACCCGAGTAGACGTGCACGACATACCAGCGCTTGGCCACGACTTTAAACCTTTTAGACCGACGCGCCGAACAGGATGCGGACGCCGAGCCCGGACAACTGATCGACCACGAAAAAGAACACGGCTGCTGCGGCGGCCATGGCAAACACGAGCCCAGTGGTGACCAGCGTCTCCTTGCGGGACGGCCACGTGACCTTCACGACCTCTGCGCGGACTTCGCGCACGAATTGAGCCGGAGCGACTGCCACGAGCGTATCCTTCAAAGATTGCCTGAACGGACCGGGCTGGCAGGGGCGGAGGGTCTCGAACCCGCAACCTCCGGTTTTGGAGACCGGCGCTCTAGCCAATTGAGCTACACCCCTGCACGGCCCGATCGGGCAGGGGCGGTATCAAGAGCCCAGCGCGTCCGATGTCAAGTATGCCAGGCGATTGCCGGATTTTGATCAGCATACTATGGTACATAATATCCAATGCAGGACGGCAGAATGGATTCCATGACCCGCATCGAGTTCGCCCAGGACGACCTGGGGAACGCGATGGCCAAGCTGACGCCGAAGCAGATCGACGCGTTGGCGTTCGGCGCCATCCAGTTGGATGCGCAGGGCATGGTGCTGGCCTACAACGTGACCGAAAGCCAGATTACCGGGCGCAGGCGGGAGGACGTGATGGGCCGCAACTTCTTTCGCGACATCGCGCCTTGTTGCGACAAGCCGGGCTTCCGCGGCGTGTTCGATGCCGGAGTGCGGGCGGGTAACCTGAACGCAATCTTTGAATATGTGTTTGACTACAGAATGAACCCGACACGGGTGAAGATCCACATGAAGAGCGCGGTCGCGGACGGAACTTATTGGGTGTTCGTCAAACGACTTTGACCCAACCGTAGGATGGTGGAGCGGGTGACGGGGATCGAACCCGCATTGCCAGCTTGGAAGGCTGGAACTCTACCATTGAGTTACACCCGCTTCGCATTTTGAAGATAGCAAAATGCGGCGGGACTCGCCAGGGGCTGTCAAGAAGCTGCCAGAGATTTGCGTTCACATCGGCCAAAGGGCTTGCCTTGGCGGAGCCCGCTTAACCATGCTAAGCGCGCGGCTTGCCTCCCTTTGAGGTGGCTGAAGCCTCCACCCCGGCATCCTGCCTGCAAGATTGGAAGAGACATGAGCGAGATCGCCGACAAGGTTAAGAAAATCGTGGTGGAGCACCTCGGCGTCGAGGAGAGCAAGGTGACGCCCGAAGCCTCATTCATCGACGATCTCGGCGCCGACAGCCTGGATACGGTCGAGTTGGTGATGGCTTTCGAGGAAGCGTTTGGCGTGGAAATCCCGGAGGACGCCGCCGAGAAGATTGGCACGGTGAAAGACGCCATCGACTATATCGAAAAGCAGAAAGCGGCTTGAGCAAGCCTTAAAGCCAGCCAAGCGAGGAGGCGGCGGATGCGGCGCGTGGTGGTGACAGGGATGGGCATCGCCTGTCCGCTTGGCGTCGGCGTGGCCCATGTCTGGCGGCGGCTGATCGAGGGTCATTCCGGCATCACGGCCATCCAGTCTTTCGACACGGCGGAACTGACCACCAAGATTGCGGGTCAGGTGCCTGCTGGCATCCGGGCAGAAGGCGGGCTGGACCTGGGCGAGTGGGTTCCAGTTAAGGACCAGAAGAAGATGGACCGCTTCATTCACCTGGCCATGGTCGCGGCTACAGAGGCGGTTGAGGACTCAGGCTGGATGCCGCAGACCGAGGAGGAACGTTGCGCAAGCGGCGTTATGATCGGTTCCGGCATTGGCGGGTTGCAGTCTATCTATGAGGCATCTGTCCTGGTCAGTCAGGGCAAGGCGCGCCGTCTGTCGCCGTTCTTCATTCCGTCCGCGCTGATCAATCTCGCCTCAGGGCACATTTCCATCAAATATGGCTTCAAAGGCCCCAACCATTCCGTTGTGACTGCCTGCGCCACCGGCGTGCATGCCTTGGGTGATGCAGCGCGGCTTATCATGCTGGGCGATGCGGACGTGATGGTTGCAGGCGGTGCGGAGGGCGCGGTCAACCCGCTGGGCATCGCCGGGTTCTGCGCCTCCCGTGCGTTGTCCACCGGCTTCAACGATCGCCCGGCTGAGGCGAGCCGCCCATGGGACAAGGACCGCGATGGCTTTGTCATGGGCGAGGGCGCCGGCATCGTCGTGCTGGAAGAGCTGGAGCACGCCAAGGCGCGCGGGGCCAATATCTACGCCGAGGTGTCCGGCTACGGCATGTCCGGCGACGCGCACCACATCACCGCCCCCGCCGACGGCCATGAGGGTGCTTTCCGCGCCATGACCGCCGCCCTGCGCAATGGTGGCGTGCAGCCCGGCGACATTCAGTATGTCAACGCCCACGGCACTTCGACGCCCTTGGGCGACGACCTGGAACTCGAAGCGGCTGAGCGCCTGTTCGGCGACGATTGCGCCAAGGTCTGCATGTCGTCCACCAAGTCGGCCACCGGTCATCTGCTGGGGGCCGCGGGTGCGATCGAGGGCATATTCTCGATATTGGCGATCCGCGATGGGGTGGCGCCGCCGACGCTGAACCTTGATTGCCCGAGCCGCGCCAGCGCGATCGACCGGGTGGCGAAAGAAGCGCAGCCGCGCCGGATTGACGTGGCCCTGTCCAACAGCTTCGGCTTCGGCGGCACCAACGCGAGCATCCTGTTCCGCCGCGCCGCATGAGGCGGCCTGCTCCCCGCTGATGCGCCGCCTGCTGCCCGCTCTCCTGGTCGTTCTCCTGGCGATTGGCGGTGCGGCGGCCTGGTTGACCGTCCGGCGGGGCGCACCCGGCCCGCTTGCCGCCGCCAGCGCCATCATCGTGCCGCGCGGCGGCTTGGCGGAGCTGGCAGGGGATTTGCAGCGGCAAGGGGTGATCGCGCATCCGCTGGCGTTCCGCGTGCTGGCCGTGCTCACCGCCGCAAGCGGCCCCCTGCACGCTGGCGAGCTGCCCTTCCCGGCTCAGGCCAGCCTGGGCCAAGTGCTGGCTGTCCTGCGCACCGCCCGCCCGGTGCAGCACCGCCTGACCATCCCCGAAGGCCTGACCGCGATCCAGGTTGCCCGTCTGGTGGACATGGCGGACGCGCTGGCCGGCGACGCGCCGGTCCCGGCGGAAGGGTCCATCCTGCCGGAAACTTACCAGTACGAGCGCGGAGCCACGCGGGAGCAGGTGCTGGACCGAGCCCGAGCGGCCATGGACAAGGCGCTGCAACGCGCCTGGGACGCGCGAACGCCGGGACTTTCGCTGGCGAGCAAGGCGGAGGCGCTGGTGCTGGCCAGCCTGATCGAGCGCGAGACAGCACGGCCGGAGGAGCGCCCGCTGGTTGCCGCCGTGTTCCTCAACCGGCTGCGGCAGGGCATGAGGCTGCAATCCGACCCGACCGTGGTGTATGGCGCCAGCGGCGGCTTGGGCGTGCTGGACCACCCGATCACCCGCGCAGAGCTGGACCGCGACGACCCGGCCAACACCTACCGCATTGCCGGGTTGCCGCCCGCGCCGATCTGCATGCCGGGCCTGGCTGCTTTGCGCGCCGCCACGCAGCCGGCGGCCACGGACGCGCTGTACTTCGTGGCTGACGGCGCCGGCGGCCATGCCTTCGCCGGCACCGTCGGCGAGCACTTGCGCAACGTGGCCCGCTGGCGCGACATCG
>CAXTTH010000152.1:0-5755 GCA_964247035.1 uncultured Acetobacteraceae bacterium | reverse complement strand
TCAAGCTGAAAAGCCTCTACCCATCACTCGATGGCTGACAAAGCACTAGTGGTCGGCCGGCGCCAAAGCGCCCTAGCCGGAGACTGCCGACTCCCGCTCAAACGGCGCGCCTTGCGGCGCCCTCGCCGCCTCGGGCCAGGTGGAGCCAATCGCTGGCACCGCCAGGTAGGCCATACGCTTGGCTTCCTTCCGCCCTCGCGCCACTGAATCCAGGATAAAGCCGCAGGTGGTGGACAGGAACGCCAGCCCCATCAGCCCCGTCGCCAGCACCGCCGTTGGCAGCCGCGGCACCAGCCCGGTGCGCATGAACTGCGTCACGATCGGGATGCCTAGCAGCACCGCCGCCAGCGCCAGCAGCACCGCGCCCACGGCAAAGAACTGGAATGGCCGGATCTCCTTCACCAGCAGCACGATGGTGCGCAGGATGCGCAGGCCGTCCGTGTAGGTGTGCAGCTTGGACACCGAACCCGGCGGACGGTCCTTGTAGGCGGTCCGCAGCTCGCCCACCGGCATCGCCAGCTCCAGCGCATGGACGGTGAACTCCGTCTCCGTCTCGAACCCGGTGGAGAGAGCCGGGAACGACTTCACGAAGCGTCGGGAGAAGGCCCGGTAGCCGGACAGCATGTCGCTCACCCGGTTGCCGAACAGCAGCGTCACGATGCGGGTCAGCACCAGGTTGCCGGTGCGGTGGCCGGTGCGGTACGCAGCGGCCAGGTCGGTGACGCGGGTGGCGGTCACCATGTCCAGTTGGCCGTCCACCAGCAGGCGCAGCAGGCCGGGTGCTGCCGCCGGGTCGTAGGTGTCGTCGCCATCGACCAGGATGTAGGCGTCGGCCTCGATGTCGGCGAACATGCGGCGCACCACGTTGCCCTTGCCTTGCAGCGGCTCGGACCGCACCATCGCCCCGGCCCGGCGCGCGGCGGCCACCGTGCCGTCGGTCGAGTTGTTGTCGTATACGAACACCACCGCACCCGGCAGCGCGGCCTGGAAGCCGGCCACCACGCGGCCGATCGCCACCTCCTCGTTGTGGCACGGCACCAGCACGGCCACGCGCATCACCGGAACACCACGGCGCGCGACAGCGTGAAGTTGGCGAACATGCCGGCAACGGCGCCGGCGGCGATGGCGATCACCGGCTCGGCGGCGCAGAGGTCAAAGGATGCAACCAGCAAGAAATACGTTCCCAAGTTGAGGCACAGGCCCGGCAGGCTGGCGAGCGTGAAACGCACCCACTGGCGGTGCGCCGGCCCGGACTGGCCCAGGCTGCGGAAGGTCCAGACCCGGTTCAGCCACCAGGTGGTGGTGACGGCCACCGCATATGCGACGGCCCCGGCAAGATAAAGCCCAAGCGGCCAGCGCACTGCATACACCACGGCCGTGTCAACGGCGAACCCGGCGACGCCCACCAAGCCGAACTGGGTGAACTGCGCCAGCAGCCTGACATGCGAAGGCGCGATGCGCCGCCGCACCGGCATGGGCAGCGCATCAACCAGGATATCCATCAGGGCTTGCACGGAGGTCTCATACGCCATTCTCTAAGGCCGGGCCACGGCGTTGCCGCCGACTTGATTGGCCACTAAGGCTTGGACGGCGACATGGCGGCAAGGAGACCGAATTATGTTCCGACGCACGATGCTGGCAGCCATGGGCACGTTGGCGATGCTTGCCGCCGCCAGTGCGGCCCAAGCGCAGATCAAGGTCGCCGTCGCCGGGCCGATGACCGGCAAGAATGCATCTTTCGGCGCGCAGTTCCGGGACGGCGCGCAGCAAGCGGTGGATGACATCAACAAGGCGGGCGGCGTGCTCGGCCAGCAACTGCAGCTCAGCATTGGAGACGATGCGTGCGACCCGCGCCAGGCGGTCTCCGTCGCCAACCAGCTCGCCAGCCAGGGCGTGAAGCTTGTGGCTGGGCATTTCTGCTCCGGCAGCTCCATCCCGGCCAGCAAGGTCTATGCAGAGGAGGGCGTGCTCGAAATCTCGCCTGGGTCCACCAACCCGGACTATACCGACAAGGGCAGTTGGGCCACGTTCCGCCTGTGTGGCCGGGACGACCAGCAAGGTCAGGTCGCCGGCGACTACATCGCGGACCATTTTAAGGCCGACAAGATCGCGGTGCTGAACGACAACACAGCTTATGGCAAGGGTTTGGCCGACCAGACCGAGAAGGAACTTGAGGCCAGGGGCGTGAAGCCAGTCCTCGTCGCCGCCTACACGCCGGGCGAGAAGGATTACTCCGCCCTGGTCAGCCGCCTGAAGGATGCCGGCATCGGGGTGATCTACCTCGGCGGCTATCACACGGAGGCGGGGCTGATCATCCGCCAAGCCAAGGAGCAAGGCATGAGCCCCATCCTGGTCGGCGGCGACGCGCTGGTGACCAAGGAGTTCTGGCAGATTGCCGGCCCAGCAGGCGAAGGCGCCATGATGACCTTCTCGCCCGACCTCGGGAAGCGGCCGGACGCGGCGGCCGTGGTCGCCAAGTTCAAGGACCGCGGCGTCGATCCGGAAGGCTACACCCTCTACAGCTACGCCGCGGTGCAGGTCTGGGCGGAAGCGGCTGCGAAGGCCAACGATACGGACCCGCGTAAGGTGGCTGACACTCTGAAGCGAAGCGGCCCATGGCAGAGCGTCGTGGGGCCGGTCAGCTTCGATGCCAAGGGAGACGTGCAAGGCCCGACATACGTATTCTATGTGTGGAAGGACGGTGCCTACGCGGAGATGTAGCAGCCGAGGCCCCCTTCCAAACTGGGAGGGGGCCTTGCGATCTCAGGGTTTGCCGGCCGCGTCCCGCGCGGTGTCCTTGACGCCGCCAACCGTGTTCTTGACCGCGCCGGCAGCCTTGTCGGCCTTGCCTTCGGCCTTCAGCTTCTCATCGCCAGTCAGGTTGCCAACGCCTTCCTTGATGGCGCCCTTGGCCTTGTCGAGCATTCCTTCGACGCGCTTCTCGTCCATAGCCTGGCTCCAAAACGGCACAATGCCGTGCCGATCCAACGGCGAAGCGCCGGACTGGTTGCCGGCCCTTCAGCCTAAGCCGCGCAGCCACTCGGCGACCGTGCCCAGCAGCGCGCGACCGGCCGGCATCTCCCCCATCATCTGCATGACGCCGTGGATCATGCCCGGCAGCGCCACGTGCCGCACTGCCACCCCGGCCTCGCGCAGCCGCTCGGCATAGGCCACGCCCTCGTCGCGCAACGGGTCGCACTCGCAAGTCACCACCAGGGCAGGCGGCAGGCCGGTAAGGTTCCCCGCCAGGACCGGCGAGGCATAGGGATGCGCTGGGTCCGCGCCGGCCAAGTACAGCCGCAGCGAGCGGTGCAGCTCCGGCAGCTTGACGACCATGCCGTCGAACTCCGCCATGGACGGGTAGCTGCGGTCGATCCGCAAATCCGTGTTGGGGTACAGGCAGATCTGCCCTGCCAGCGGCGAGTGGCTCCGGTCCCGCGCCATGGCGGCCGCCACCGTGGCGAGGCAGCCGCCCGCGCTGTCGCCGCCCACCACCAGCCGCGCCGGGTCCCCCCCGAACAGCCCGGTGTGGTCGGCCACATGCGCCAGCGTGGCGAAGGCGTCCTCCGCCGCCGCCGGGAAACGGTATTCCGGCGCGCGCCGGTATTCCACGGCGATCACCACCGCGCCTGTGGCGTTGGCCAACTGGCGCAGTGCCGGGTCATGCGTCTCCAAGGACCCGGCGACGAAGCCGCCGCCATGGAACCAAATTAACGCCGGCAGCACGCCCGGGCCGGGCCGGTATACCCGCAGGTCCAACGGGCCGTCCGGACCCTCGAAATGGAACTGGGTCTGCTCGAACACCGGCTCTGGCGGGCCAGCCAGCGGACGCTTTCGCAAAATCTGGTCGCGGTATTGCGCCACCCACTCGGCATCTCCGCGCAGGTGATCGGGCTCGGACACTTCGCCGGCCGTCTGCGCCATCAGGTCCAGCATGCGTTTCGCGTCAGCATCCATTGCCCGTCACTCCGGCTTGTGCAGCGGCGAACGGGCGGCCCGGCGCAGGGTTGCCTATTCCGCCCCGCCTACTCAGCTTGGGCGCTGGCCTCGCTGCGGGTGCCGCCGACGCGGGCGGCCAGGGCGGCGGCCATGAAGTCGTCCAGCGCGCCGTCTAGCACGGCCGCCGGGTTGGTTTTCTCCACGCCGGTGCGTAGGTCCTTCACCATCTGGTAGGGCGCCAGCACGTAGGAGCGTATCTGGTGGCCCCAGCCGATCTCGGTCTTGGCCGCCTCGGTCTGCGCACTCGCCGCCTCGCGCTTCTGCAGCTCGGCCTCATACATCCGCGCCCGCAGCATCTCCATCGCGGTGGCGCGGTTGCGGTGCTGCGAGCGGTCGGTCTGGCAAGCGACGATAATGCCGGTCGGCACGTGGGTGATGCGGATGGCGGACTCGGTCTTGTTGACGTGCTGCCCGCCGGCGCCGGAGGCGCGGAACGTGTCCACCTTCAGGTCGGAGGGATCGATCTCGATCTGGATCGTGTCATCGACCACCGGGTACACGTAAACGGACGCGAACGAGGTCTGCCGCCTTGCCGCGCTGTCGAACGGCGATATCCGCACCAGCCTGTGCACCCCGCCCTCGGTCTTGAGCCAGCCATAGGCGTTCGGCCCCGTCACCTGGAAGGTGGCGGACTTGATGCCGGCCTGCTCGCCCTCGCTCTGCTCCAGCATCTGCATCTTGTAGCCGCGCGCCTCGGCCCAGCGGGTGTACATCCGCGCCAGCATCTCGGCCCAGTCCTGCGCCTCCGTGCCGCCCGCGCCGCTGTTCACCTCGATGAAGGCGTCCCGCCCGTCCGCCTCGCCGGACAGCAAGCTCTCGATCTCGCGCCGCTTAGCCTCCTCGGCCGAGCGGCGCAGGGCGGTGACGCCCTCCGCGGCCAGCCCGGCGTCACCCTCCGCCTCGGCCATGCCGATCAGCTCCAGCGTGTCCGCCACCTCCAACTGCAGCGCCTGCACGCCCTCGACTTGGTTGGCCAGCTGGGTGCGCTCGCGCATCAGCGCCTGGGCGGCCGTGGCGTCGTTCCACAGGTCGGGGTTCTCGGCTTGGTGGTTCAGCTCCGCCAGGCGCTCAACGGCGACATCCCAGTCAAAGATGCCTCCTCAGCAGCGCGACCGACTGCTTGATCTGTTCGTTCAGGGCTTCGGATTCGGTGGACATCTCATGCCTTCTAGCAAGGCCAGGGTGCTCCCTCGCCTTGCATTCCAATCGAGAAGTCGATTGGAACCTTGGCAAGTCTCGCCCTGGACCCGGCAGAGGATGGTCATCCCCTGCCCGCCTTTTTAGTAGAGTCCGCCCATGCCGCTGTCCACACCGGTGCCGGTGCCGCCGCTGATGACGGCGATGCCCGTTCCGCCGCCGCCGCCGCCGATCGTGGCGTCGCTCTGGCCAGGCGTCTGGCCGGGCTTGAACGCGTCCGTCACGTTGGCGGCCCAGGTTGCCATCGTCAGCCCCTCCGGCACCTGGAACGGCAGGTTCGGCCGGTCCTTCAGCGCCACGGCCATGAAATCGTGCCAGATGGGGGCCGCGACCACCCCGCCGGTCTCCTTCTCGCCAAGGCTGGTCGGGTTGTCGAAGCCGATCCACACCGCCGTCACCAGGTCGGGCGTGAAGCCCACGAACCAGGCGTCGTTGTAGTCCTGCGTCGTGCCGGTCTTGCCGGCGATCCCGGCCCGGCCCAGCCCGTGGCCCGCCTCGTAGCCGGTGCCGTGCGCCACCACGCCCTGCATCATGGCCACTGTCTGGTACACGCTCTGCG
>CAXTTH010000151.1:0-5755 GCA_964247035.1 uncultured Acetobacteraceae bacterium | reverse complement strand
CGTCGCCGCCGAGAAACACTTCCTTGACGTCGGCGATGGTGCTGCAAGCGGCCAGGGCCATGCACAAGGCGGGTGCGGCGAGCCTCCGAATCGTGCCAGGCATCGCGGTGTCGGACCCTCCGCAGGCCGGGTGCGGCCTTGCTTGAGCGTGCCATAACCGGCTTCTCCGCCACCGGCAACCGCGTGGGGAGCAGGACGAAGCCGTGGGCGGATGGGGATGCGCCTTGGCCTGAGCGGCATGGCTCTGGGCGCCCTGCCGGACAGCGCGCCCAGTGCGGACCTCGCCGAGGCGCGAGGCAAGAAATCCGCTTACCCGTTAATTATGAGTGACTTGCAATCCGCAGCACCCTGTTTAGGTGCAGCGCATCATGTTGTTGATGCGGAATGCCACGTCCGTGCGCTAGACTTTCCTCTTGCCGCTAGTGAATGTGAACGGTGCGGCGGCGGACGCCGCCCTGCAAGACCGGAGATGGCCGGAACCGGACGCAATCGCTGCTGACGCGCGGCACGTAGCCTGGGAGATTCCACATGCCAGATGACGTTTTCTCGCTGCACGCCACCCTGCGCGACCGGACGCGCGAGGTGGAGATGAGCCTGTCGGCCTATCTCGATGCCTGCCGTGACGATCCCGAATGCTATGCCAGCCCGGCCGAGCGCATGCTGCGCGCCATCGGCGAGCCCGAGATCATCGACACCTCGCGGGACCCGCGGCTGAGCCGGCTGTTCCTCAACCGCACCATCCGGGTCTATCCCGCCTTCTCCGAGTTCCACGGCATGGAGGACACGATCGAGCGGATCGTGGGCTTCTTCCGCCACGCCGCCCAGGGCCTGGAAGAGCGCAAGCAGGTGCTGTACTTGCTCGGCCCCGTCGGCGGCGGCAAGTCCTCGCTCGGCGAGCGGCTGAAGGCGCTGATGGAGCGCGAGCCGATCTACGTGCTCAAGGCCGGCGACCAGCTCAGCCCGGTGTTCGAGAGCCCGCTCGGCCTGTTCGACCCGGACACCATGGCCGACGCGCTCAAGGACAGGTACGGCATCCCGCGCCGGGTGCTGACCGGCATCGCCAGCCCCTGGGCGCTGAAGCGGCTGGACGAGTGGGGCGGCGACATCGAGCGGTTCCGCGTGGTGAAGCTGTACCCGTCCCGCCGCAAGCAGGTCGCCGTCGCCAAGACCGAACCCGGCGACGACAACAACCAGGACATCTCCGCCCTGGTCGGCAAGGTCGATATCCGCAAGCTGGAAATGTACAGCCAGAACGACCCGGACGCCTACGGCTTCTCCGGCGGGCTGAACCGCGCCAACCAGGGCCTGCTCGAGTTCGTCGAGATGTTCAAGGCGCCGATCAAGATGCTGCATCCCCTGCTCACCGCGACGCAGGAGGGCAACTACCTGGGCACCGAGAACATCGGCGCCATCCCGTTCCAGGGCATCCTGCTCGCCCACTCCAACGAGGCGGAGTGGCAGACCTTCCGCAACAACCGCACCAACGAGGCCTTCCTGGACCGCGTGAGCGTGGTCAAGGTGCCATACTGCCTGCGGGTGACGGAGGAGGGCCGCATCTACGAAAAGCTGATCAGCGGCTCCGCCCTGGCCGAGGCGCCCTGCGCGCCGCACACGCTGGAGATGCTGGCCCGCTTCGCCGTGCTGTCCCGCCTCAAGCCGCACGCCAACTCGCGGCCGTTCGCCAAGATGCGGGTGTACGACGGCGAGAACATCCGCGAGACCGATCCCAAGGTGAAGACGATGCAGGAGTATCGCGACACCGCCGGGGTGGACGAGGGAATGGACGGCATCTCCACCCGCTTCGCCTACAAGGTGCTGTCGGCCACGTTCAACCACTCCTCCAACGAGGTCGCGGCCGACCCGGTGCACCTGATGTACGTGCTGGAGCAGGCGATCCGCCGCGAGCAGTTCCCGCCCGAGACCGAGAGCGCCTACCTCGCCACCATCAAGAGCGAGCTGGCCTCCCGCTACGCCGAGTTCATCGGCAACGAGATCCAGAAGGCGTACCTCGAAAGCTACGGCGACTACGGCCAGAACCTGTTCGACCGCTACCTGGACTATGCCGACGCCTGGATCGAGGACCAGGACTTCAAGGACCCCGACACCGGCCAGATGCTGAACCGCGAGCTGCTGAACGCCGAGCTGACCAAGATCGAGAAGCCGGCGGGCATCGCCAATCCCAAGGATTTCCGCAACGAGGTGGTGAAGTTCGCGCTGCGCACCCGCGCCACCAACAGCGGCCGCAACCCGTCCTGGACCAGCTACGAGAAGATCCGCGAGGTGATCGAGAAGCGGATGTTCAGCCAGGTGGAGGACCTGCTGCCGGTGATCAGCTTCGGCTCCAAGAAGGATGGCGAGACCGAGAAGAAGCACGACGAGTTCGTCAACCGCATGGTCTCGCGCGGCTACACCGAGCGCCAGGTGCGCCGGCTGGTCGAATGGTACATGCGCGTCAAGCAGTCGGCCTGAGCCGCCTTGGACATCCTGGACCGGCGGCCCAACCCGAGCGGCAAGAACCTGGAGAACCGCCCGCGCGTGCTGGTCCGCGCCCGCGCCGCCGTGGCGCGGGCCACCCGCTCGGCCATCGACAGCGGCACGCTGCGCGAGGTCGGACGCGACCAGGCGGTGACCATCCCCGCCGACTCGCTGCACGAGCCGAGCTTCCACACCGTGGTCACCAGCGGCCAGCGCCAGGTGGTGCTGAGCGGCAACAAGGAGTTCTCGACCGGCGACCGGCTGGAACGGCCGCGCGGCGGCGGCCAGGGCAGCGGTGCCGGGGACGGCCAGGGCGGCGACGGCCAGGGCGAGGACGGCTTCCGCTTCGTGCTGACCCGCAACGAGTTCCTGGACCTGTTCTTCGAGGACTTGGAGCTGCCCGACCTGGTCAAGAGCCAGATCGTCGCCACCGAGACCACGTCGCCGATGCGGGCCGGCATCAGCCTGGACGGCTCGCCCTCGCAGATCGACATGTCCCGCTCGATGCGCCAGTCCATGGCCCGGCGCATCGGCCTGCGCCGCCCCAAGCCCGACGACGTGGTGGCGCTGGAAGCCGAGATCGCGGCGCTGGAACGCAGCGGCGATGCGGCGGACCGCCTGCCCGCGCTGCGCGCCGAGCTGGAGCTGGCGCTGCGCCGCCTGGCGCGGGTGCCGTGGATGGACCCGGTGGACATGCGCTACCGCCGCTTCACCCAGGCGCCCAAGCCGTCCGCCCGCGCCGTCATGTTCTGCTTGATGGACGTGTCCGGCTCCATGTCCGAGCCGATGAAGGACCTGGCCAAGCGATTCTTCCTGCTGCTGCACGTGTTCCTGGAACGGCGCTACAAGCGGGTCGAGCTGGTGTTCATCCGCCACACCGAAACCGCGGAGGAAGTGGACGAGCAGACCTTCTTCACCGACCCGCGCACCGGCGGCACCGTGGTGTCCACGGCGCTGGCCGAGTTCGCCCGCATCCAGCGCGAGCGCTACCCGCACGACAGTTGGAACATCTACGCCGCCCAAGCTTCGGACGGCGACAACTCGGGCGGCGACACCGGCCGCGCGGTGGCCATGCTGGAGAACGACCTGCTGCCGCTGGTGCAGCATTTCGCCTACATCGAGGTGTCGCAGTCCGGCGCACGCATCCGCGGCGAGACCGATCTGTGGCGCGGCTACGCCCCGCTGTCCGGGCGGGAGCCGAAGCTGGCGATGCGCCGGGTCTCGGAGGCGAAGGACATCTTCCCGGTGTTCCGCGACCTGTTCGGGCGCAAGGCAGCCACGGCATGAGCGAACTGCTCTACACCGGCACCGACTGGAACTTCCCCATCCTGCGCCGCACCTACGACGCCATCGAGCGGATCGGCTGCGAGGAACTGGGCCTCGAGGTGTATCCCAACCGCATCGAGGTCATCACCTCCGAGCAGATGCTGGACGTGTACACCGCGCACGGCATGCCGCTGACCTACCGGCATTGGTCGTACGGCAAGCGCTTCCTGCAGCACGAAAGCAGCTACCGCCGGGGCTACAGCAACCTGGCCTACGAGGTGGTGATCAACTCCAGCCCGTGCATCAGCTACCTGATGGAGGCCAACTCGGCCACCATGCAGGCGCTGGTGATCGCGCACGCGGCGTTCGGCCACAACCACTTCTTCCGCAACAACCACCTGTTCCGCCAATGGACGGAAGCCTCCGCCATCCTCGACTACCTGGAGTTCGCCCGCAGCTACGTCTCCGGCTGCGAGGACCGCTACGGCGTGGCGGCGGTGGAGCGGGTGCTGGACGCGGCGCACACCTTGTCGCGCCACGGCGTGCACAAGCATGGCGGCGCGCGCCCGCTCAACCTCAAGACCGACCTGAAGCGCGAGCGCGAGCGGCGCGAATACGACGAGAGGGTGTTCGACGACCTGTGGCGCACCGTGCCGGTCGGCAAGGCCGTCACGGAGGCCGACCCGGTGGGCGAGCGCCGCCGCAAGCTCGGCCTGCCCGAGGAGAACCTGCTCTACTTTATCGAGAAGACGGCGCCCAAGCTGCAGTTCTGGGAGCGCGAGATCATCCGCATCGTGCGGCTGATCGCGCAGTATTTCTATCCGCAGCCGCAGGCCAAGCTGATGAACGAGGGCTGCGCCACCTGGACGCACCAGCGCATCATGCGCCGCCTGCACGAGACGGGGCAGATCGACGACGCGGCGTTCCTGGAGGTGCTGCACTCCACCAGCAGCGTCATCATGCAGCCGGGCTTCGAATACGGCCCCGGCTTCAACCCCTACGCGCTCGGCTACGCCATGATGACCGACATCGAGCGCATGTGCACGGAGCCGACGGCGGAGGACCGCGCTTGGTTCCCCGACGTGGCCGGCAACGGCGACCCGCTCGGCACCCTGCGCCACGCCTGGGCCAACTTCCGCGACGAGAGCTTCGTGCTGCAATTCCTCTCGCCTGCGGTGATGCGCCAGTTCCGCATGTTCCGCCTGCTGGACGACACGTCCGACCCCACCCTGCTGGTCGATGCCATCCACGACGACGCCGGCTACCGCGCCATCCGCCGCACCCTCGCCCGCAGCTACGACCCGGCGGAGGGCGACCCGGACGTGCAGGTGGTGGACGTGGACCTGGCCGGCGACCGCCGCCTGATGCTGCAGCACCGCACCCGGCCGGGCCAGCTGCTGGCGCAGCGGGATGCGGAGCTGACGCTGCGCTATGTCGCGGCGCTGTGGGGGTATGAGGTGAAGTTGCAGGAGGTGGACTCGGAGACGGAGGCGGTGCTGGCGACGCACTCGGCGGGACCGCCGGCTTCTTGAGAGACCCTCCCCAAAGGAAGAAACTAATTGGAGGGTCAATATGTCCGTTGACGAAGCCGGCAAGTGGCTCGCCATCGCCATTCTTGAACAGCCTCTGTTCGCCAAGCCCGTCTATCAAGAAAAAATCCGACCTCCTTCCAGCAATGGGCCGCTCATAGTGCTTACGGATGTAAGCATATCCTGGACGCTCAATATCCAAAATGTTGACTTTAGATTGAGCATCAATCCCATTTCGCTGGGTGAAATCCTCGATATGTTTTTTAATAAAGACGACCCTGAGTCTAATAAAATTGGCTCTTACTGTATTGCCACGTTGGATAGTGTCATTTCAAGGTCTGTAGAAGAGGCGTTACATCATCATGCAGATATGGCTTCTAGCGCCGCTCTCCTCGGTAGAATTTTTCCACTGCCTGACTCGGCCTCCTTTCTCAGAGCCGACCATCACAACCTTTGGTGCGTTCCATCACGGTTCGAGGGGGGAT
>CAXTTH010000150.1:0-5766 GCA_964247035.1 uncultured Acetobacteraceae bacterium | reverse complement strand
GGGCTGTTCGTGCCGGCGGTTTTCGGATCGCCTGCTGCGGTGCGGGGCTGGCTGGAGCGGTGCCGGGGAGCGTTTGCCGACCTGCCGCGCTGAGGCGGAGTGCCGTTCCAGGCTTTACACCTCGCATCTCTCCCTAGTCATGACTTTACAGCCTTACCTGGCCATCGCCGTTTCCCATGGTGACTTCGCAGTTGCACAATATTAGTATCCAGTCGCTATCGAAGCGCATCGCTGCGAAGGAATGACCCCTGTGACTGACTTGAATTACGCTCCGGACGGCCTGGCGGGAGGCGCTGCCGCCCGTTTGCCGCAACAATCCGCCTATCAGGACCACGCCGCCGCCGTCGCCAAGCTCGTCGAGGGCAAGAAGGGCACGTGGGACGCCATCAACCCGGAATCGGTGGCCCGCATGCGTTTGCAGAACCGGTTCCAGACCGGGCTGGACGTGGCGCGCTACACTGCGGCGATCATGCGTGCGGACATGGCCGCATACGATGCGGACCCGGCGCTCTACACCCAGTCACTCGGCGCCTGGCACGGCTTCATCGCCCAGCAGCAGATGATCGCCGTCAAGAAGCATTTCGGCACCACCAAGCGCCGTTACATCTATCTGTCGGGCTGGATGGTCGCGGCGCTGCGGTCGGAGTTCGGGCCGCTGCCCGACCAGTCGATGCACGAGAAGACGTCCGTGCCGGCGCTGATCGCGGAGATCTACACCTTCCTGCGCCAGGCGGACGCGCGCGAGCTGGGCAACCTGTTCCGCGCCATTGATGCGGCCCGCGACGCCGGCGACCATGCCAAGACGGCCGAGTTGATGGCGGCGGTCGAGAGCCATGAGAGCCACGTGGTTCCCATCATCGCCGACATCGACGCCGGGTTCGGCAACGCGGAGGCGACCTACCTGCTGGCCAAGAAGATGATCGAGGCCGGCGCGTGCGCGCTGCAAGTCGAGAATCAGGTGTCGGACGAGAAGCAGTGCGGCCATCAGGACGGCAAGGTGACGGTGCCGCACGAGGACTTCATCGCCAAGATACGGGCCATCCGCTACGCCTTCCTGGAGCTGGGGGTAGAGGACGGCATCATCGTCACCCGCACCGACTCGCTGGGGGCTGGGCTCACCAAGCAGATCGCCGTCAGCCACGCGCCGGGCGATCTGGGCGACCAGTACAACTCGTTCCTGGACTGCGAGGAGGTGACGGCGGACGCGGCGCATAATGGCGACGTCATCATCAACCGCAACGGCAAGCTGCTGCGGCCCAAGCGGCTGCCGAGCAACTTGTACCAGTTCCGCGCCGGCACCGGGGTGGACCGCTGCGTGCTGGACAGCATCACCTCGCTCCAGAACGGCGCGGATTTGCTATGGATCGAGACCGAGAAGCCGCATGTCGAGCAGATCGCCGGCATGATGGACCGCGTCCGCGCCGTCGTGCCGAACGCCAAGCTCGCCTACAACAACTCGCCGTCCTTCAACTGGACGCTGAGCTTCCGCCAGCAGGTGTATGACGACTGGAACCAGAACGGCGCGGACGTGGCCGACTACGACCGCGCCAAGCTGATGAGCGTGGACTATGACGGCACGGCGCTGGGCGACGAAGCGGACGCTCGCATCCGCACCTTCCAGGCGGATTCCGCCAAGCGCTCCGGCATCTTCCACCACCTGATTACGCTGCCGACCTATCACACGGCGGCGCTGTCGGCGGACAACCTGTCGCGGGAGTATTTCGGCGAACAGGGCATGCTGGGCTACGTGATGGGGGTGCAACGGCAGGAAATCCGCCAGGGCATCGCCTGCGTGCGGCACCAGAACATGGCTGGGTCGGACATCGGCGACGACCACAAGGAGTATTTCGCCGGCGAGGCGGCGCTCAAGGCAGGCGGCGCGCACAACACGATGAACCAGTTCGCCTGAGGCGCAGGCAGGCTGGACTGGCGAGCGGCCCGGGCGGCGTGTCCCGGGCCGTTTGCTTTGGTGGCGGCCCCGGGGCGGGGAGGGCGTATGATGGCCACGCCGTTGCCTGCTAAGATGGTGAGGTGATCGGAGCCCGACCATGAGCCAAACGCCGAAGATCGCAATTCCCGTGGAGGAGGCCACTGCGTCCGCCCTGTCGGATGTGCGGCGTCGCCAGGCAGTCGGCCGTCTTGTTGATCGGCTGGTCCGGCCGGGTACTGATGACCTATTGATCGCCCTGTTCGAGCGGATCGCTGCCGAGGCGCGGAAGGCCGGTTTGAGTGAGGCCGAGTTGGTGGCCTACAACGCGGAGCGTCAGGCTTGAGCATCACCGTAATCGACGCTAACACGGTTGTCTCAGCCGCCTTGAGTCCCTGATCGCAGGCGTTGGTCAAGAGCCTTATCGCTTTGATGATCCACTCCGTCGATTTGCACAACGGCTACGTCGCCAGCGACGACCGGGCGCGCCTCGACATGACGTTCGTTCATGCGTCCCTAGCCGGGGTTCCGTGGGCTGCCGACCGGCCGCGCGCAGTCACCGAGCGTAGCTGGGCCAACTGCCTGTGCTTCGGGGTCTATGCCCCAGATGGCGTGCAGGCCGGCTTCGCCCGCGTCCTCACCGACTACGCCCTGCGCGCCCATCTCGGCGACGTGTTCATCCGGCCGGCCAGCCGCGGGATCGGCCTGGGCAAGGCGCTGGTCGCAACGGTCTTGGGTCATCCCCGATTGGCCACCGTGGGCAGTTGGACACTGACGACGGTGGACAGCCACGGCCTTTATGCACGGTTCGGGTTCCGCCCGGGCAAGGCAGATGGGCAGTGGATGACGCTCGACAGGCCGCTGGGAGGCGACGGCGATCTCTGAAATCATGCCGCACGCCCCTGGCATTGCCGAGCAGCGCGCCACGCGGATCGTTTTCTTCATCACGGGCTTCGGGTTCTCCGCGTGGGCCGCCCTGGTGCCGTTCGCCAAGGGCCGCGCGGAGATCAACGATAGCGGGCTCGGACTGCTGCTGCTGTGCCTGGGCATCGGCTCGTTCGTCACCATGCCGCTGTCCGGCGCGATGGCGGCCAGGTTCGGCTGCCGCTGGGTCATGATCGCGGGCGTCCTGCTCGCGGCTGCTGTGCTGCCCGGCCTTGCGGTGCTCTCGACGGTCCCGTCGCTGGCGGCCGCCCTGATGGTGTTCGGCGCGGCGGTCGGCGCCGTCGAAGTCGCGATGAACATCCAGGCCATTATCGTGGAGCGGGCCGCCGGGCGCTCCATGATGTCGGGCTTCCATGCCCTGTTCAGCATCGGCGGCATCGCCGGCGCCGGTGGGATGGCGGCTTTGCTGAGCGCCGGCGCTTCCCCCCTGGCGGCGGCCTGCTGCGTGTCGCTCGGCATCCTTGCGTTGCTTGCCGCTTCGGCCTCGAGGTTCCTGCCCTATGGCGCTGGGAGGGAGGGTCCGGCCTTTGCGCTGCCGCACGGCATCGTGCTGTTCATCGGCCTGCTGTGCTTCGTGCTGTTCCTGGCCGAAGGTGCCGTGCTGGACTGGAGCGCGGTGTTCCTGGTTTCCGTCCGGCACATGGCGCCCTCCTATGCCGGCCTCGGCTACGCCGCGTTCGCTGCGGCCATGACGGCGGGCCGGCTCGCTGGCGACCGCATCGTGGACCGAATGGGCCATCACCGGGTGGTGCTGGTCGGCGGCCTGTGCGCGGCGCTCGGCTTCGTCACCACGGTCGCAGCCCCGTCCTGGCCGGTGGCGCTGCTGGGCTACGCCCTGGTCGGCACGGGTTGCGCGAACATCGTCCCCGTCCTGTTCAGCGCCGTGGGGCGGCAGCTCGCCATGGCGGAGACTGTGGCGGTGCCGGCGATCACCACCATCGGCTATGCCGGCATCCTCGCGGGCCCAGCCGGCATCGGTTTCGTGGCGCACCTGACGAGCCTGCCGGCTGCCTTCGCAATGCTGGCCATGATGCTGGTGGCGGTTGCCGTAGGCGGCCGTAGGCTCTGATGCCCAGCATGGAACTGCCCCAGACCAGCAGCCCGGCTTCGGTCGGGGGTGGCTGCCTATGCGGCGCGGTGCGCTATGAGGTGGACCCGGCCGGCGCGTTCGACGCTGGCTATTGCCACTGCTCCATGTGCCGCCGCGCCAGCGGTGCGCCGGTGCTCGCCTGGGCGCTGGTGCGGCGGGAGGCGTTCCGGCTCGTCTGTGGCGCGTTGAGTCATTGTCAATCGTCCGACATCTGCCGCCCGGCCTTCTGCCCAACCTGCGGCTCACAGCTGTTCTACGAAATCCCGAACGAACCCGGCATGATCGGCATCCACGTCGCGACCCTGGACCATCCGGCCCCGATGCCGCTGCGCCCCCGGCTGCATATGTTCGCCGATGAGCAGCTGTGCTGGTTCAGCCTGCGCGACGGCCTGCCGCGGTTCGTGGACAACAGGCTGCCGCACCCGGACCGCCGCGGCTGACGCACCCTGGCCTGTGCCTTGCATCGCCAAGGGGCGATGGCAGGGAGACCAGCGATGGATGCAGTCATGAGCCGCGACCAACAGGCGTCTGCGCCGGCGCACGTCCGCTGGGTGCAGCTGCTGCTCGGCCTGGCCTGCATGATGGCGATCTCGTCGCCGCAGTATGTCTGGACGCTGTTCACCAAGTCCTGGGGCGCGGAGCTGGGCGCGACTCCGGCCGCCATCCAGGTCACGTTCACCCTGCTCGTCATGCTGCAAACCCTTTTCTCGCCCGCTCAAGGCTACCTCATCGACCGGTTCGGGCCGCGGCTGCTGATCGCCATCGGGGTGGTGCTGACGGGGCTGAGCTGGGTCGTGGCCTCCAGCGCGGCCACGCTCACCGGGCTGTACCTCGCCTATGGCGTGCTGGGCGGGCTGGGCACGGGCATCGTCTATGTCGGCGTGGTCGGCCTC
This sequence comes from uncultured Acetobacteraceae bacterium, assembly GCA_964247035.1. Classification (GTDB taxonomy): domain Bacteria; phylum Pseudomonadota; class Alphaproteobacteria; order Acetobacterales; family Acetobacteraceae; genus LMUY01. The sequence goes on along the minus strand of CAXTTH010000150.1, from coordinate 911 downwards.
ATGGTGCGCTGGTTCCCGGACCGGCGCGGGTTCGCCGCCGGGGTGGTGGCGGCAGGCTACGGCATGGGCGCCATCGTGACGACGTTCCCGATCTCGGCCAGCATCGCCGCCAGCGGCTTCCGCCATACGCTGCTGGTGTTCGGGCTGGGGTTCGGCGCGGTGGGGGCGCTGGCCGCCCTCGGTCTGCGCACCCCGCCGCCCGCTGCCCTCCGCCACGCTGGCTCCGTGCGGGACACCTCCACCGCCGCCATGCTGCGCACGCCGCTGTTCTGGCTGATGTTCGTGATGATGGCGCTGATGTCCACCTCCGGCCTCATGGTCACCTCGCAGATCGCGACCCTGGCCAACGACTACGGCGTGAGCGGCACGTTCGTGCTCGGCCTGGCGGCGGTGCCGCTGGCGCTGACGCTGGACCGCTGCACCAACGGGCTGACCCGGCCGTTCTTCGGCTGGCTGTCCGACCGCATCGGGCGGGAGACCACCATGTTCCTGGCTTTCGGGCTGGAAGGCCTGGCGATGGCGGCCTGGATGCTGACCCTGCACGACCCGCTGGCCTTCGTGCTGCTGTCCGGCTTGGTGTTCTTCGGCTGGGGCGAGATCTTCTCGCTGTTCCCCTCCACCCTCACGGACACGTTCGGCACCCGCTCCGCCACCACCAACTATGGCTGCCTCTACATCGCGCAGGGCGTGGGCTCCTTCTTCGGCGGCCCCATGGCCTCCCTGCTGCACCAGCAGGCCGGCAGTTGGGCGCCGGTGTTCGGCCTCGCCATCGGGGCGGACCTGCTGACCGCCGTGCTGGCCCTGGCGGCGTTGCGGCCGATGCGGCGGCGCTGGCTGGCCGCCCGGTTGCCCTCCGCCGCATAGCAGCCTACTCCCCGCCGCCTCACGACGCGGATGAGGTTGCGATGGAT
>CAXTTH010000149.1:731-5820 GCA_964247035.1 uncultured Acetobacteraceae bacterium | reverse complement strand
GCCCCCGACGCCGCCGCGGCCCCCGGCAGCACGGTCGAGGCGGCGAACCCGTACGGCCTGCAATCGCTGTGGAACAATGGCGACGCGGTGGCCCGCACCACGCTGGCGATCCTGGCCATCATGTCGATCGCGACCTGGTACGTGATGATCACCAAGTTCTTCCAGCAGCTCGCCCTGGCCGCCCGCGGCCGCGCCGCGCACAAGGATTTCTGGACGGCGCCGAGCGTTGCCGAGGGTGCGGCCAAGCTCGGCCAGAAGTCGGTGTACGGCTACATCGCCGATTCGGGGGTCAAGGCGGCCAACCACCTGGAGGGCGGGCTGGCCCAGAAGGTGGATCAGGGCACCTGGATCACCCTGGCGCTCGACCGGGCGACGACGGCGGTGAACAGCCGGCTGCAGGGCGGGCTGGCGGTGCTGGCGACGGTGGGCTCGATCGCGCCGTTCGTGGGGCTGTTCGGCACCGTCTGGGGCATCTACCACGCGCTGACCGCCATCGGCATCGCGGGCCAGGCCTCGATCGACAAGGTGGCCGGCCCGGTGGGCGAGGCGCTCATCATGACCGCCATCGGCCTGGCCACCGCGGTGCCGGCGGTGCTGGGCTACAACTTCCTGATCCGCCGCAACAAGGCGATCATGGAGCAGGTGCGCGGCTTCACCTCGGACGTGTACGCCGCCCTGCTGTCCGGCCGCCGGATCGGCGAAGCGGCGCCCGGCCGCTCCGCGCTGCAAGCTGCCGCGGAGTAGCCCGCCATGGCGATGAACGTCGGCTCCGACGACGGCGAGGACGACAGCTTGGTGTCCACCATCAACACCACGCCGCTGGTGGACGTGATGCTCGTGCTGCTGATCATCTTCCTGATCACCATCCCGGTCGTCACCCACACCATCCCGGTGCGCCTGCCCAAGGAGATCAGCCAGGCCGACAAGATCAAGCCGAAGACGGTGGTGATCGCGGTGACGCAGGATGGCGACACGTACTGGGACACCCAGCTGATGGCGGACGGCCCGGCGCTGCTGGCCAAGCTGAAGGAAGCCTCCGTGCTGGACCCGCAGCCCGAGATCGACATCCGCGGCGACCTGGACGCGCGCTACGAGCCGGTCGGCCGGGTGGTGCTGGAGTGCGAGAAGGCCGGCATCAACCACGTGGCCTTCATCAGCCAACCACCGCCGCGCGGCGGATAGGGGACCAGAGCGTATGGCAATGAACATGCCTTCGGGCGGCGGCGACGATGACCCGGACGTCGTGGTGGACATCAACACCACGCCGTTGATTGACGTGATGCTGGTGCTGCTGATCATGCTGATCATCACCATCCCGCTGCAGACCAACGCCACCAAGATGGACCTGCCGGTCGGCAACCCGCCTGCCCAGCAGGACCCGCCGCCCTCGGTGAACATCGACGTGGATTTCGACGGGCTGGTGTACTGGAACGGCGCCGTGGTGGCGGACCAGGCGGAGCTGGACGGCCGGCTGCGCGCCATCGCGGCCCAGCCGCAGCAGCCGGAGGTGCACCTGAAGCCGAACAAGCTGGTGACGTACAGCCACGTGATCGCCGTGCTGGCGGCGGCGCAGCGCTACGGCGTGAACAAGATCGGGCTGGTGGGCAACGAGCAATTCGTGGACTGAGCCCGCCGATGACCGCCCCGCGCCTGGCCGACTTCGCGTTCCACAGGCCAAGCCGCGCCTCGCTTGACGCCCGCTACGCCGCCATCGACGCGCTGTTCGAGGCCGGTGCGCGCGCAAAGGCGTTGGCCGCCTGGGACCAGGCCCGGCGCGATCACGCGGACTGGGGCGTGCTGGCGCAAATCCGGTTCCAGCAGGACACGCAGGACGCGGGCGCCAAGGCTGACCGCGAGTTGTTCGACGAGCTGGGGCCGGTGGCGCAGGGGCATGACGTGGCGGTGAAACGCCGCCTGCTCGCCGACCCGGACCGCGCCGGGCTGGAGGCCAAGGCCGGCGCGCACGCGGTGCGGCTGTGGGAAGCCGATGTCACCACCTTCGACCCGGTGATCGCGGATCGGCTGGCGCAGGAGGCGGCGCTCACGGCGCGCTACACGGAGCTGACCTCCTCCGCGCGGCTGGCGGTGGAAGGGGCGGCGGTGAACCTGTCCGGGCTGTCGCCCTACGCGCAAAACCTGGACCGCGACGTGCGTTACCGGGCGCAGAAGGCGAAATGGGAGTGGTTCGCGCAGCACGGCGCGGAGCTGGACGACATCTACGACCGCTTGGTGAAGCTGCGCCACGGCATGGCGCGGGACCTCGGCTACGAGAGCTTCGTCCCGCTCGGCTACCAGCGGATGCGCCGGGTGGATTACGGCCCGGCGGAGGTGGCGGCCTACCGCGACGAGATCGCCGCCCATGTCGTGCCGCTGATGGCGAAGCTGCTGGAACAGCGCCGGGTCGGGCACGGCTGGGACAAGCTGTACGCCTGGGACCTGCCGCTGATCGACCCGGCGGGCAACCCGAAGCCGCTCGGCACGGCCGAGGACCTGGTGGATGCCGGGCAGACCATGTTCGACCGCATGGATGGGCGGCTGAGCGGGCTTTACCGCACGATGCGCGAGGGCGGCTTCCTCGACCTGGACACGCGGCCGAGCAAGGCGCCGGGCGGGTTCTGCGACGTGTTCCCGAGCGTGGGAATGCCGTTCATCTTCGCCAACTTCAACGGCACGCATGACGACATTCACGTGTTGACCCACGAATTGGGTCACGCGGTGCAAATGAGGGAAAGCCGGACGCTGCCGAGCTTTGACTACCTACTGCCAACGATGGATGCCGCCGAAATCAACTCGATGGCCCTGGAAATGCTCTGCTTCCCGCACGCCGGGCTGCTGGTTGGAGACCACGCGGCAGACCGGTTCCGCCGGGTCCACCTGATTCAGGTGCTGGACAGTTTGCTCAGGTGCGCGATGGGCGACCACTTCCAGCATGAGGTGTACGCCCGCCCGAACGCCTCCGCCGAGGAGCGTCATGCGATGTGGCGCACGCTCGGCGAGCGCTACGCGCCATGGCAGAACTGGGGCGACCTGGCCTATCCGGCGATGGGCGGCTCCTGGCAGTACGTGCTGCACTTCTACCTCATCCCGTTTTACTACATCGACTACGCCTTGGCCCAGTGCTGCGCGCTGCAACTCTGGACGCAGTCGCAGCAGGACCCGCAGGGCGCACTGGACCAGTACATGGGCCTGTGCGAGCGCGGCGGCTCGGCCCCGTTCACCGAGCTGGTCCGCTCGGCCAAGCTTGCCTCCCCGTTCGCGCCGGGTGCGCTGGCGCGGTCGATGCAGGCGGTTAAGGCCGCGCTGGGAGCCTGACCGCGGCGAAGAAGCGGGGCAGCAACCCCGGCAGGCCGCATCGCTGGCAGAGGCGCGCTTGGGGTTTTCGGGAATCGGCGTTGCAGGCTTCATAGCGCGGCTGCCCCGCCAGTGCCCATCGCGGCGGGCGAATTTACTGCTGGCTTTCCCGCCGGGCGCGGGCGAACATCGGTAAAACATTCGGAGGAAGCACGATGTCCATCCTGGAAGCTCAAACACAGGCTTTGGCGCCGTCCTCGGCGGGGGACGAGGCCGCGATCCAGGAGCTTCATGCGGCGTTCGAGGCCCAGCGCATCGCCTTCGCCGCCGACCGCTACCCGAGCCTGGAGGAGCGCAAGGCCCGCATCGGCAAGCTGATGGGCATGCTGGCGGGCTATCGCGAGCGCATCTGCGTGGCGCTGAACCAGGATTTCGGCTCGCATCCCACCGGCGCCTCCGAGCTGATCGAGGTGCTGGGGCCGGTCGGCCGGGCACAGTACGTGCTGGGCAAGGTCGAGGAGTGGATGGCCCCCACCCCGCGCGAGGTCGACCCGGCCTTCCTGGGCACCGCGCAGGCCTACACCCAGAGCCAGCCGAAGGGCGTGGTGGGCAACATCGTGCCGTGGAACTTCCCGTTCGACCTCTCGGTGGGCCCGATGATCGAGATGCTCGCGGCGGGCAACCGGGTCATCGTCAAGCCATCCGAGTACACCCCGGCCTGCGCCGAGCTGCTGCGCGAGATGGTGGAGGCGACCTTCGACTCGACGCTGGTCTACGTGGCGATCGGCGGGCTCGGCCTGGCGCGCGCCTTCTCGGACCTGCCGTGGAACCACCTGCTCTACACCGGCAGCCCGGATGTCGGCCGCCAGGTGATGCAGGCTGCCTCGCGCAACCTCACGCCCGTCACGCTGGAGCTGGGCGGCAAGTGCCCGGCAGTGCTGACGCCGGGTTCGGTGACGCAGACCAACGTCGATTCCATCATCGGCACCAAGACGGTCAAGAACGGCCAGATGTGCATCTCGGTCGATTATTGCCTGGTGCCGCGGGCCGACATGGACAGCTTCGTGGCCAAGTCCAAGGACTTCATGGGCCGCGTGGCGACCGACTACTCGCAGAGCGCCGAGTGCACCGGCATCGTCTCGCTGCGCCACCTGGACCGGCTGTCCGGGATGCTGGAGGAGGCGCGGCAGCGGCAGACCACCCTCATCGAGCTGGAGCCGAACGGCCGGGTGGACCGCGAGACCCGGCGGATGCCGATCTCGCTCGCCATCGACCCGGCGGCCGACCTGCGCATCATGACGGAGGAGATCTTCGGCCCGATCCTGCCGGTCGTGCCGTACGACGACCTGAACGACGCGGTGCAGCGGATCAACGCCGGCGAGCGTCCGCTGGGCGCCTACATCTTCGGCGACGACAAGGCCACCACGGACCACGTGCTGGAGCAGATCACTTCGGGCGGCGCTGCGGTCAACACCTGCGCCTTGCAGGGGGCGCTGCCCTCGCTCGGGTTCGGCGGCGTCGGCATGAGCGGCATGGGCCGCCACCACGGGCTGGACGGCTTCCGGGAGTTCTCCAACCCGCGCGGCGTGGTGGTGCGGGGCGAAGGCGACCAGATCGACGCGTTCTATGCGCCGTACGGCAAGGCGGAGGCGATCGTGAAGATGGTGCTGGGGGCTTAGCAGGGCGCCCCCTCCGGTGGCCTTCCGATCGCCTGAAGAAGGCGATCGGAACCTTGGGCCACCTACGCCCTGCACTCGGAAGGGGACACGTCCCCTTCACCTCTGATGCTGTAATCAGG
>CAXTTH010000149.1:409-721 GCA_964247035.1 uncultured Acetobacteraceae bacterium | reverse complement strand
AATCAGGTGTCCAGAGGACCCCGTCCTCTGGCGGGTTCGGGCAGAGCCCGACCTTACCACACGTAGCCCAAGTCCCGCGCCCCCGAGACGCTCGCCTTGCGCAGCAACCCCCGCGACACCCGGCGGGCGTGGAACACCGTGGCGGCGCTCGGGCCGACCAGCACCAGGTCCTCGCCGCGCTCCACCGCGCGCACGATCCGCGCCGCCACCGCCGAGGGATGCACGCCCTTGGCCTTGTACTGACGGTCCAGCCGGTCGAGGGGGGGGGGGGGGCGGGGGGGCGGGGCGGGCCGCGGGGGGGGGGGGGCGGGG
>CAXTTH010000149.1:0-399 GCA_964247035.1 uncultured Acetobacteraceae bacterium | reverse complement strand
CCCCCCCCCCCCGCGGCGGTTGCGCACGATCGGCGTGTCGATGATGCCGGGGCACACGGAGGTGACGCCCACGGCGGTGTCGCGCAGCTCCATCGCCAGCGCGTCCGACAGGCCGAGCACGGCGTGCTTGGAGGCGGAATAGGCGCTCAGGTTCGGCACGGCATGGATGCCGGCGGCGGAGGACACGTTGACCAGGCGGCGCGTCCCGCCGGCGGCGAGCATCCCCGGCAGGAACGCCCGGCTGACGTGCACCACGCCCATGAGGTTCACGCCCATCACCTGGGCCCAGGCGCTCAGCGGCGTGTCCAGGAACGGGCCGAGGAAGGCGACCCCGGCGTTGTTCACCACCACGTCCGGCGCCGCCGCCTCCGCCAGGACCCGGGCGGCCAGGGCCTCGAC
>CAXTTH010000148.1:0-5870 GCA_964247035.1 uncultured Acetobacteraceae bacterium | reverse complement strand
TGAATTTAATTGCACTATCCAGCAGAATCAAACTGGCTTGCCGGAGCAGTTCCCCATCACCGAGACATCTTGCTTCCGGTAGATTGCCGATCGTCAAACTCTGTTGTTTAGCCCGGGCGAGAGGCCGCGCCGCCCGGCTTGCCTGCCGTCTCGCCACGGTGCGGCCCCACGCTGTCGGCCAGCATGGACAGCCGTCCGACCGTGTAGGACTGCACGGACGCGATCTTGGCCTCCACCGTGCCGGCGTATTTCGGCACGTCGGTGGCCAGCTCGGCGACCTGCGTGCCGATCACGCCACCGACCGCCACGATGATGCCTAGCGCCAGCACCACGGCGAGCAGCACGGAGGGCACCCGCCCCAGGTGCACCCGGCGCAGCAGGGAGACCAGCGGAGCCAGCAGGAAAGCCAGCAGCAAGGCCAGCGTGACCGGGACCAGCACCTCCTTGCCGAAGTACAGGGTCGCCACGATCAGCACGAACAGCAGCATGACACGCGATGCGTCCGGCGCCGGGGCGGCGGCGACGGGCTTCGTCAGCGGCGCTGGGGCAGGCTGCTGGTCGGGCATGGCGATCGTCTTCCGAAGGCTGTTGCAGAAGGTGGAGCCTAAGCCAGGCCAAGCCGTTGCAAAAGGGCAGGGCTGCTTCGGGTCGGGGGCTGGAAGAAGCCGCTGCCCTGGCCGTCAGCGGAGCGGCCTCCTCCCGCTACATGCAACCCGCGCCGGCCCGGTTGTCAACGCGGTTGCTGGCCGCCTTGCGGATAAGCCTGGCCGGACGCCTGCGGTGCAGGGCGGTGCGAAAAGCCGCCCATCTCGTAATAGCCAAGCAGCGCCGCCGCGCCGACGCCGATGGCGACCTTGGTGCCCGTCGAGAGGCCGGCCGGCTGCTGGCCTTGCGCCTGGCCCTGCGCGCGGGGCGCACCGACGACGACCGAGACGCGCTGCGCCTGCGCCGGGCCGTTGTCGGCGGGAATGTAGTCAACGTTGGCCGTGGCTCCGGGCGCCACGGAGCCCACGTAGGCTGCAAAGGCGGTCAAGCTCGCGAACACCTTGCCATCGACGGCGATCAACTGATCGCCTGCTTTCAATCCGGCCTGCGCGCCTGCCGAGTTGGCGTGCACCTGCTTCACCCGCAGGATGTCAAACGTCATGCCGTCATCGGTGATCTGCCGCGCCCGCTCCACCTCCAGGCCGAGCGCGCCGTGGTTATGCGGCAGGCCTGCGGCATCTTGGGCGGACAGCAGCTGATACCCCATCGGATTATCCGCCCGGGCCGGCGCTGCCAGCGCAGGCAGGACGGCCACCGCCAGGGCAGCGGCCGCAGCGAGCTTGAGGCCCATGTTCAGCGCCGGCTCGAGTGGCTCAGCAGCCGCAGCATGTATCCGACCGACACGGCCGCGAGTAACGCCAGCAAAGGCCGCTCCTTCACCGTCTCGGCCATGCTCTCGGCCCAGTCGCCCGCGGTGTCGATCACCGAGCCTACCGTATCTTGCGCTGAGCCCAGCGCCTCGTTGGCTTTGCCGCGCGCCTGGGTCCCGGCGTCGCCGGTCAGCCCGCCGACCGTGTCCTGGACCTTGCCGCCGATGTTGCGGGCGGCGCCCTCGATCTTGTTCTCATCCATGATGCGTTCGCTCCCTAGTCAGTGTTGCAGGCCTAACGGATCGCCCGGCGGCCCACGATGGCGTGATAGACCACCAGCACCACGATCGCGCCCACGACAGCGACGACGATGCTGTAGATGTTGAGGCCCGTGACCGGCGCCGCGCCGAACATCGAGAACAGGAAGCCGCCTACGACGGCGCCGACGATGCCGAGCACGATATCGAGCAGCAGGCCTTCGCCGCTCTTGTTGACGATCTTGCTGGCGATGAACCCGGCGACCAGACCAAGGATGAGCCAGATGATGATGGACATGATTGCAACCCTTTAGGGACGGAGGGACGGAAGGCTTAGCGGACGACCTGCTGTGACACCTGGCGACGCCGCTGCAAGGCCAAGGAACCGCCGACAGCGGCGGCGATGGCGCCGATCAAGAGGTCAGCGAAAGCCGCGAACGAAGTCTTGGACGCTGCCGCAGCGCTGGCGTCAGCGGCATTCTTGGCGGTCTGGACGGCTTGCGCCTTTTGCTGCTGCAGCTTGGCTTGCGCGTTGTCGAATTGCTGCGCCGCCTGGTCGTGGCTGACGTGCTGCTGCGCCGCCATGATGGCGATGATCTGCTCCTTGGCTGCCGGAGCGTCAGGCCCGCCCTTGGCGTAGGTCACCAAGTTGGTGGCGACCTCCTTCTGGGCATCCTGCGGGGTCATGGTCGCCGGGTCCGGATTCGTAGGCTTGAGATAGGCTTGCGCCTGCTGCTGCAGCACGTCCGGGCTCAAGCCGACGGCCTGGGCGGCTGGCTGTGCCGCTTCCTTGATCCCGCTGCCCGCCGCCGAGGCGAGGCCGCCGAGGGCCGAGACGCCGCCACCGACGATGCCGCCGATTGCCGACGAAACCAAGTACACGGTGAGCAGCGTCGCGATGCCCCAAGTGATGAGGCCGTGCAGCACGCCGTCCCAGCGGGTCTCGATGCCAGCCATCCAGCCGGCCGCGAAGCCGCCGAACGCCAGGGCGATGACGCTGCTGATGATCCACCACACGCCTGCGCTGATGCCGAGGCTGCCCGCCGCGGGCGTCGTGCCGGCATTGGCGTTGACCGTGTCCAGGCCGATGCCTGCGCCGAGCAGGCTCCAAAGCAGCTGCACCGTGACCACCAGGACCACTCCGCCGATGATCGCGGCCCAGGAGATGCGCCGGTGGATGTGCGGGCCGCCGCTCATCGTCGTGGTCGTGGTCTCGAGCACGGGCGAACGGCGCGGCGGCTCGTCATAGACTGTGGTGGACATGAAAAACTCCGAAGGAAAGGGCTGGGCCGCGGCTGCGGCCCAGCCGAGGCACTCAAACCTTGGGCGTGGGCTTGGCGGTCGCGCCGCTCGTGGCCGTTTGGCCCGGCAGCTGCTCGACCTCGACCTGCTCCTTGCGCACGGTGTCGCGCACCGTCTCGACCCGCTCGGTGGCGTCCTTGCGCAGGCCGACTTCCTCGACCACGCGGGAGGTCTTGCCGACGACGGCCTCCTCGCCGGTGGAGGTCATCTCGACCGTCTTCTCGCTGAAGGAGTCAGTGGCCGGGCGGCCATCCGTCACCGGGCGGCGCTCAAGCGCGACCTTCTCGCTGCGCAGCGTCACATCCTGCTGCACCGGGGTCTCGACCACGTAGCGGCGAATGCGCGTGCCGCCGTTGTTCACCAGCCGCTTGCCGACGGACAGGCTTTCCTCCGCGAGCTGCATCGTCTGGCCGCCGGTGGCCGCGGTCCGCGCTGCCGGCTTCGCCGGGGCGGCCATGGACTGGGCCGTGGTCTGGGTCGTCGTGGTGGCAGCCTGGCCTAGGCCATATCCGGTGGCCCGCTCGTCGATGTCGATCGGGTTCTGGCTTTCCAGGATGTCCATGACGCGGGCAGCGTGGGAATCAGGCACCTTCACCGTGACGACGGTGGAGCCGCTCGCCATGCTGCGGTCGTACACGGCGGTGTCTGCATCGGACGAGCCACCGAACAGGCTGGCCCAAAAGCCTTCCTCGCGCGGGGCGGCCGTCGTCGCGGCACCGGACCTGGAGCCGGTCCCGGCATGCGTGCTGATGGCGTTGTCCGGCACGTTCGCGGCGCGCAGGGCGGCCACGGCAGCTTCGGCGTGGGCGGCCGTGTCGTAAACGGCGACGATGGTTTCATCACTCATGGTCATATCCTTTGCTTGTTTCACGTCAGTCATCCCAGGTCGGTCCGGGTCACGGACACGTCCTGCTCCCGCAACGTCACGGTCTCCACGTGGCGCTCGGTCGTCCGCACCCGGCGCAGGTGCAGCTCCTCCTTCAGCATCAGCCGCCGCTCGACCACGACGACCTCCTCCACGACGGACAGGATAGTCACGTCGCCTTCCTGCCGCACGGGCGGCACGGCTTGCACCACCCGGCCTACGGCCACCCGCTCGACCACGACGCGGTCGCGCAGCACTGGCTCGTCGACCACGACATCGCGTGTCCGGGTGCGCCGGGTCGCCCGCACCAGGGTCTTGCGCGCCCGCTTGGCCACGGTGACGGCCTCGGCGTGCAGCTGCATCACCTCGGTCTCGGCCGCCGGCACAGGCAGGACGCGGCCGGCCGGGTCAGGCGTCGGCACGAACGATCTCCGCGTGATGGCGTGGCATGGCTAACCCCTTCAGTCCCGGCGCGAGGCCAAAACCCCACGTCGATGCCGCCCATACGCCAGGTGCACGGTTTTGTTGAATCTATTTTCAGTAAAATCCTGCGGCCGGACGGCGGCTCAGGACTGTTATTAAAAGACTATCGCACAATGACGTTTATACTAGGGCCGGATTTTCCGCCGCGATTTCGCAGCTTTAACATGCGCTTGAGCCGCAGCCCCGATGCCGCGTTCGCGCGCCCATACGACGAGCGCCGCCCGGCGATGCATCCCGAGCTTGGCATAAATCACGGCGATGTGATTGCGCAGCGTGTTCTGCGAGATGCCGAGCTTGGCCGCGATCTCGCTGTCCGGCATGCCTTGCGCCACCAACCCCAGCACCTCGCGGGAGCGGGCAGGCAGGGCGGCCAGCTCCGGCTGCTTGGCAGGGGAGCCCTTGGCGCGGGTGAGCGTGGCCAGCCGCTCCACGATCTTCTGCCCGAGCCAGGAGGTGTCCTGCATGACCGACTGCACCGCGGCCAGCAACTCCGTCTCGGTCTGCTTGCGCTCCGTGATGTCCAGCATGACGCTGAGCACGCACCGTTCCCGGTGGATGTCCACCGTGTCGGCGGACAGCAGGTAGTCGCACAGGGCGCCGTCCTTGGAGCGCAGCTGGATGTCGGCGCTGCGGACGTGGCCGGTCTGCTTGATCTGCCGCTCCAACTGGTCGCGCAGCTCGCCGCCGCCCCACATGGCGATCTCGGATTCCGCCCGCCCCACCACCTCTTCCCGTCGCCAGCCGGTGGCCGCGGTGAAGGCGGCGTTCACGTCCAGGATGCGCAGGCCGTCCAGTGCCAGGATCGCCATCGGGCCCGGCGCCATCTGGAACGCCTTGGCGAAGCGCTCCTCGCTCTGCCGCAGGGCGTCCTGCGCCTGCTGGCGCGGGTGCAGGTCCGCGAAGGTGAACAGCATGCACGCCTCGTCGCCGATCTCGATCGGCTGGCCGCCGAGCAGCACCGTCTTGTCCCGCCCGTCCGGCAGCAGCAGGCAGCCCTCCATCTGCGGGATGGTGCCGCCGGCATGCAGGCGCTGCACGGCCAGGTCCCGCTTCTCCGCACCCCGCAGCACGTCGATCTCGTGCATGGAGTGCCCGATCAGCGCGCCGTGCGCGTAGCCGGTCAGCTCCAGGAAGCCGTGGTTGACCTTGACGTAGCGCATGTCCGACAGGCGGGCGATGATGGCCGGCGCCGGGTTGGCGCCGAACGCGCGCTCGAACCGGTCCTCGGCGTTGAACCGCTCCGTCTCGTCGTTCAGGATCATCGCCAGGCAGTCGGCCTTGCCTGCCTGGTCAGTCAACGCCAGGGTGCGGACCTCGTGCACCCAGCGCTTGCCGTCCGCCCGGCGCACCACGGTGAGGATCGCCTTGTCCAGCGCATGCCCGGCCAGCAGCCGTTGCAAGGGGTACTCGTCGGGCGCCAGCGCCTGCCCGTTGTGGTAGGCGAGCTGGAACCGCTCGGCGTAGCCCGCCGCCGTGCCCCCCAGCTCAGCGAGCTTGCCGACGCCGTGCAGCTCCAGGGCGGTGCGGTCCGCCCAGCACAGCACGCCGTCCGGCTCGACGATGACGACGCCCACCGTCAGCGCCGCGATGATCTGCTGCAAGTGGGTG
>CAXTTH010000147.1:0-5902 GCA_964247035.1 uncultured Acetobacteraceae bacterium | reverse complement strand
ACCTCAATGCCCGGCTGTCCGGACGCTCCTTGCCGGACCTGCGCACCATCGTCGGCGCGGAAATGGCGGCCGACCGCACCCAGCTGGACGCGCTCTCGGCCGCCGTGGTGGCGGCCGGGCTGGCGACCTGGGCCAGCGGCTCCGGCGGCAGCCTGATCGTGCGCGGCCAGGGCCGGCTGCTCGCCGACGTGACGGAGATCGAGCGGCTGAGCGCCATCCAGGTGCTGTTCGACCGGCTGGAGACCCAGGACACCATGTTGCGGCTGCTGGAGCTGGCGGAGCAATCCGACGGGGTGCGCATCTTCATCGGCGCCGAGAGCGGGCTGTTCGGCGCCGCGGGCGTCTCGATGGTGGTGGCGCCGGCGCGCAACGAGGCGGACCGCATCGTGGGCGCCATCGGGGTGATCGGGCCGACGCGGATCAACTACGGGCGCATCATCCCCGTGGTGGACTACACCGCCCGGGTGATCGGCCGGCTGCTGGGCTGACCCGGCATGGCCTTGTTCCGTTTCCGCCGCCATCCTAATTCTGCGGTCATGGACAGCAGCGACACCCATCCCTCACTGGTCACGCCCGACGCGGCGGACCCGATCGTTTCCACCCCGGACGAAGGAGACTCTCCCGAGCACCTGATGGCCGCCGCCACCGCCCGCATCGCGGAGCTGGAAGTGGAGCGCGAGGAGTTCCGCGAGAAATGGCTGCGCTCGGAGGCCGAGATGGCCAACGTGCGGGCCCGGGCCAAGCGCGACGCGGACGACGCGCGCCAGTTCGCCGTGCAGAAGTTCGCGCGCGACGTGGTGGAGGCCGCCGACAACTTGCGCCGCGGCCTGGACCAACTGCCGGCCACCCAGCCTGGCGAGCCGGACATCGTCGGCAAGCTGCGCGACGGATTCGAGGGGGTGGAGCGCTCGTTCCTGTCCCTGCTGGAGCGCAACGGCATCGCCCGGGTGGACCCGACGGGCCAACCGTTCGACGCCAACCTGCATCAGGCGATGGCGGAGCAGCCCTCGTCGGAGCACCCGCCGGGCACGGTGATCCAGTCCTGGACCGCCGGGTGGACGCTGAACGGGCGGCTGCTGCGGCCGGCGATGGTGGTGGTGGCGAAGGCGGGCGATGGGGCTACGGCGGAGTAGGAGACAAGCTGATGACCGATCTCGTGCTGCACGATGTTGATGAGAGAGTGATCGAGTATCTTCGCGCCGAAGCGCAAAACGCAGAGCGTAGCATCGAGATGGAGGCCAAGCTCGTGTTGTGGCGAACCATGGCGCTAGGTCATGCATCAGTTCCGGGAATCGATCCCGGTCCACAGCATGACTTCGGAACGCGCATGGCCGTTGCATTCAATGGCGTTCTGAAGGATGAGGAACTATCCCTGTTTGATCGACATCCGGAAAGCAGCGACCCGCTTGAGTGATTCTACTCGATACGAACGTCCTGTCTGAACTTGCGCGAGCCGACCTGAATGGGTCCGTGTGGCAATGGATCGCTCGACAGCCTGCCAGTGAGATTTGGACGACCTCGATCACCGTTTTCGAGCTTTACAGAGGCGTAAGGCTCATGCCTGTCGGGCGGAGACGGAAGCAGGTCGAGTTTGGTGTTGAGACTGTCTTGGCTGCTGCGATAAGCGATCGGATCGCGTCCTTCGACGAAAATGCTGCAAAGCGTGCCGCAGAGGTTGCGGCGTCTCGGCAGGCCATGGGCCGCAACACAGAATTGGGCGACTACCAGATCGCCGGGATCGCGCTCTCCCGGCAAGCTGCCCTTGCAACACGCAATCTCAGGCATTTTGCCGAACTTGGCATTCTCCTGCTCGATCCTTGGGCAGCGTGAAAAACTGCCTGCCCCACTTGCCCCGCCCCTCCCGGCTCAATACATCCCCGCCTGTCACAATCCCGGGGGTCCCGCGCAGTGCTTCGGGCTGCGCAGGGCCGCTAACAAGGAGCTTACATGAGCAAGGTCATCGGCATCGACCTGGGCACGACCAACTCGTGCGTGGCGATCATGGAGGGCAAGGATGTCCGCGTGATCGAGAACAGCGAGGGCGCCCGCACCACCCCTTCCATGGTCGCCTTCTCCGACAGCGGGGAGCGGCTCGTCGGCCAGAGCGCCAAGCGCCAGGCCGTCACCAACCCCACCAATACTTTGTTCGCCGTCAAGCGCCTGATCGGCCGCCGGTTCGATGATCCGTTGGTGGCCAAGGACAAGGACATGGTGCCGTTCGCCATCGTGCGCGGCGACAGCGGTGACGCCTGGGTCGAGGCGCGCGGCGAGAAGTATGCGCCAGGCCAGGTCAGCGCCTTCGTGCTCGGCAAGATGAAGGAGACGGCGGAGAGCTACCTCGGCGAGAAAGTCGATCAGGCCGTCATCACCGTGCCGGCCTATTTCAACGACGCCCAGCGCCAGGCCACCAAGGACGCCGGCCGCATCGCCGGCCTCGAGGTGCTGCGCATCATCAACGAGCCGACGGCGGCGGCGCTGGCCTACGGCATGGACAAGAAGAATCACGGCACGGTCGCCGTGTATGACCTCGGCGGCGGCACGTTCGACATTTCCGTGCTCGAGATCGGCGACGGCGTGTTCGAGGTGAAGTCCACCAACGGCGACACCTTCCTCGGCGGCGAGGACTTCGACGGCCGGGTGATCGACTACCTGGCGGACGAGTTCAAGCGCGACCAGGGCATCAACCTGCGCACCGACAAGCTCGCCTTGCAGCGGCTGAAGGAAGCGGCGGAGAAGGCCAAGATCGAGCTGTCCTCCTCCAAGGAGACCGAGATCAACCTGCCGTTCATCACCGCCGACGCCTCCGGGCCCAAGCACCTGGTGATGAAGCTCACCCGCGCGAAGCTGGAGAGCCTGGTTGATGACCTGATCCAGCGGACCCTCGGCCCGTGCAAGGCGGCGCTGAAGGATGCGGGCGTCGCGGCCAACGAGATCGACGACGTGATCCTGGTCGGCGGCATGACCCGGATGCCCAAGGTGATCGAGGCGGTCAAGCAGTTCTTCGGCCGTGAGCCGGCCCGCAACGTCAACCCGGACGAGGTCGTGGCCATCGGTGCCGCGGTCCAGGGCGCGGTGCTGAAGGGCGACGTGAAGGATGTGCTGCTGCTTGACGTGACGCCGTTGAGCCTGGGCATCGAGACGCTGGGCGGCGTGTTCACCCGCCTGATCGAGCGCAACACCACCATTCCCACCAAGAAGAGCCAGACCTTCTCCACCGCCGACGACAACCAGCGTGCGGTGACCATCAAGGTCAGCCAGGGCGAGCGGGAGATGGCGGCCGACAACAAGGTGCTGGGCCAGTTCGACCTGGCCGAGATTCCGCCAGCGCCGCGCGGCGTGCCGCAGATCGAGGTCACATTCGACATCGACGCCAACGGCATCGTCTCGGTGCAGGCCAAGGACAAGGCCACCGGCAAGGAGCAGCAGATACGCATCCAGGCCAGCGGCGGGCTGTCCGAGGCCGATATCCAGCAGATGGTGCGCGAGGCGGAGGCCAACGCCGACTCGGACAAGGCCAAGCGGGCCGAGGTCGAGGCGCGCAACCAGTTGGAGGCAACGGTGCACTCGGTCGAGAAGAGCCTGTCCGAGCACGGCGCCAAGCTGCCGCCGGCGGACAAGGGCGAGGCTGAGGCTGCCTTGGCCGCCGCCAAGTCCGCGCTTGAGGGCAGCGATGCGATGGCGATGTCCTCGGCATCGGACCGGCTGACGCAGGCGGCGATGAAGATCGGCGAGGCGGTTTACAAGGCGCAGTCCGAGACGCCGGCCGCCGACCCAGCCGACGGCGCCAAGCCCGGCGAGAAGGTCGTCGATGCCGAGTTCGAGGAAGTGGACGACCGCAAGAAGTCCGCTTGAGAAGCGTGGCCAGGGGCGTCATGCTCCTGGCCGGTTTCACCTTTGACTTGAGCTAGCGGGGCCATCCGCCCTGGCAAGGAAGGCTTCACAAGACCTACCCTGCGATCGAAGGAACGCAATTGGCCAAGCAGGACTTCTACGCGCTTCTGGAGACGCCGCGCGAAGCCTCAGCGGATGACCTGAAAAGGGCCTACCGCAAGCTTGCGATGAAGTGGCACCCCGACCGCAACCCCGGCGACAAGGCTGCGGAAGCCAAGTTCAAGGAAATCAGCGAGGCCTACGAGGTCCTCAAGGACGACCAGAAGCGCGCCGCCTATGACCGCTACGGCCATGCCGCGTTCGAGAACGGCGGTGGCGGCGCAGCGGCCGGGTTCAACTTCCAGGAAGGCGGCCTTGGCGACATCTTCGACCAGATGTTCGGCGAGTTCATGGGGGGCCGTCGCGGCGGCGGCGGGGCCCGCACCCGCGCCGGGTCCGATCTGCGCGCCCAGGTCGAGATCGACCTGGCGGACGCGTTTGCCGGCACCAAGGTTGATCTGCGCGTGCCCACCCGGGTCAGTTGCGATGCGTGCGCTGGCACCGGCTCGGCCAGCAAGCAGGCGGAGCGTGAGAATTGCACGACGTGCGGCGGCTCCGGCAAGGTGCGGGCGCAGCAGGGCTTCTTCCTGGTGGAGCGCTCCTGCCCGACTTGCGGGGGCGCAGGCCGGGTGGTGCGCAATCCGTGCCGGGTGTGCAGCGGCGTCGGCACGGTCCCGCGGGAGCGCACGCTGTCCGTCTCGATCCCGGCCGGCGTGGAGGATGGCGTCCGCATCCGCCTGGCCGGCGAGGGCGAGGCAGGAGCGGCCAGCGCCCCGGCGGGTGATCTCTACGTGCATGTCGCCATCCGGCCGCACGACATCTTCCAGCGTGACGGGGCCAACGTTTATTGCCGGGTGCCGCTACGGCTGACGCAGGCGGCGCTGGGCGGGGACGTGGAGGTGCCGGTGATCGACGGCTCCCGCGCCAAGGTGAAGGTGACGCCGGGCACGCAGACCGGCGACCAGTTCCGCCTGCGCGGCAAGGGATTCTCCGTGCTGCGCAGCGCCGCACGGGGCGACATGTACGTGCAGGTCGCGGTCGAGACGCCGCAGCAGCTGACCAAGCGCCAGCGTGAGCTGCTGGAGGAGTTCGAGGCCGAAGCGGAAAGCCACAAGACTGGCAGCCCGGAGCATGAGGGGTTCTTCGCCAAGGTGGCTGCGTTCTTCGATGGCCGCACCTGACGCCGCTCGTCGCCGTTGCCGGGCACACCGGCCGCATGGGCCGGTTGTTGGCCGAGGAAGTTGAGCGGGCCGGTCTCGGCTTCGTCGGCTCTTCCCGCTTCGGATGCAGCATTGAGGACGCGCTGGCAGGGGCGTCTGTCGCCATCGACTTCACCCACGCCAGCACCGTGCAGCA
Organism: uncultured Acetobacteraceae bacterium; assembly: GCA_964247035.1. Lineage (GTDB taxonomy): Bacteria > Pseudomonadota > Alphaproteobacteria > Acetobacterales > Acetobacteraceae > LMUY01. The sequence goes on along the minus strand of CAXTTH010000147.1, from coordinate 616 downwards.
CCATGCCACCCTGTTTGCACGGGCAGGTGTCGCCTGGGTCCTCGGCACGTCCGGGTTGAACGCTGCTGACGAAGCGGCGGTGCGCACGGCGGCGGCGGTGATCCCGGTGGTTTACGCACCGAACTTCGCGCCCGGGGCCGCCCTCGTGCTGGCCTTGGCCGAGCGCCTGGCCGCTGTTTTGCCGGCAGAGCGGTACGACGCGGAGATCATCGAGATGCACCATCGCCAGAAGGTTGACGCGCCCTCCGGCACGGCGATCGGCCTGGGCAGGGCCGTGGCACGGGGCCGTGGGGTGGCGCTGGAGGACGTGATGCAGGCCGGACGCGATGGCCACACCGGGCCTCGTCCGCCCGGTGCGATCGGCTTTGCGTCGCTGCGCGGCGGCCAAGTGGTGGGGGAGCACACCTTGCTGTTCGCGGCGGGGGACGAGCACATCGCCCTGACGCATCGCGCCTTCGACCGCCAGGTGTTCGCGGTGGGTGCCGTGCAGGCGGCGGCGTGGGCAGTCGGGCGTGATGCCGGGCTGTATGACATGGCCGACGTGCTGGGGATGCGGCTGGCGCTCTAGCTGTCGCTGCTATGGAGGTTGTCCCTCCGGGGCTGGGCTGAGAGGGTG